>CALESE010000143.1 GCA_937907205.1 uncultured Romboutsia sp.
GATATATCTGAAAATAAAGTATACTTCAAAATGCTTCCTTCAGAATATCTAGCAATACAAATTGTTGATAAACCTCATCAACTATTAGATGTGGATATTGCATTTAAAAAGCTTTTATATTTAGTAAGTGAAAATAAATATCCTTATAATCATCAGCTTGGTGTTATGATTCCTTTAGATAATTTATTAAGTAAAAAATATATAAATGCTGAATTTGTATTTGTACCTTTATACAGTAAATTAAAATCAGATCATATTATAGAAAAAAAATCTGGCTTATATGCTATCGCTTATCACAAAGGTGAATATACTAAAATAGGTAAAACATATGAACTGCTACTTAAAGAAATATCTAATAATGGATATAAAGCTATTAGCAATTCTTATGAATATTGTATATTAGATAGCTTTACTTCATCTACATCAAAGGATTATATTACTAAAATAGAAATACTTGTAGAATCTTTGTAATAAAAAAGTTCACTATATTGTGAACTTTTTTATTATTCAACACCTTTATAGTAGTGTCCTGATGTTATCCCTATCTTTTCTAATTTATTATATAAATTAGTTGACTTACTTCCTAATCTATAATCATTTTCTAATACTTCTTTGTATGCATTTATTGCTTCTTTTACAGTTTTTCCATCTTCTAAGGTAAAATCTAATCTAAATAAGTTTATTCCTACCTCGCTTAATTCTTCAAGATTGTCCAACATACAAGTAACCTTGGAATTATATATTGTACTTCTACAAAATACATCTTGCGATACCCTAAATTGCTCATCTTTTAAATCTCTTAATGCATAAGTACTTTCTTTACATTTTGCAACTCTTTTGTCTTTTTTACAATCTCTTACTATAACTCCCATTGGACAATACTCTGTAATCATAAGAGGAGTATAACCATAAACAACAGCTTCAACTTCTAAGTCTGTATACTTTAAAGTTTCTTTTATTTCACATAAATTAAGCTCTTGTGATATACATAAAGTACTTGAACCTATTTCTTTAAAGTAATTTATTGTTTCACTGTTAAATGCATTTAGATAATAATCTATGTTTAAATCTTTTCCTTTAAAGTGATCTATTGGTCCCCAACTACCTACTTGAACTGATTCTATACCAGTTTTATTAGCTTTACTTAACTGACTATACTCTTTATATCTTATTATTCTAGGAGCACTATAAGATAATGATACATTATACTTATGAGCCATTAATAAAGCTTTATCTAATGATACTACATCTTCATAATATATTTTTTCTACATTACATTCTAATGCTGACTCTAATTGCTCTAATTTTTTTACTTTTACAGATATACCTTCTTTAGTGCTTCTAGAAGCTTTGATTGGTGAATATTTTACAACTTTATCCTTATAACTTCTATTTTTTATTTTTACCCTCTTTTCATCTAAAAGCTCTATGCAGTCTCTTCTCATTTGATTAAGTATACTTACAGGCAAACTAATATTGTCATCTAAATCTATCTCAATATTTCTTAATAAGTATGGTGTATTTCCAAGTTTTTGAATTTGAGTTTCTACTTTTTCTTTACTTAATGCAACTTTCATAGCTTCTTCAACTATTTTATCTCCAATAATTGTAGCACTATTTCCTTTTGTATCAGTTAAAGTAAGCTCTGGCTTTTGTCCTAATTTTATAGTTATTCTAGCATCTATATCATTTTTTATAAGTTCTTTATCTTGTTTAAATGTTGCTTGAACTCTATCTATTAACTCACTGTCAGAAGTTTTAAATACTACTTGACCTTTTTTTGCTTCTCCTACAAAGTCTAATTCTATTAAATCACCTTTGTACCCTATAGTTGTTATTTCTCCATTTTTAATTATCCTACCTATAGTTCCTCCGCCTAGATTTATTCCATCGCCCTTTTTAAGGGTATTTTCTAAAATCATTTTTAGTCTTTTGGCTTTTTTGTTATAATCTAATACTTTACCTATATATAAACCTTGATTATTTGGTATTTCAGAATTCATTACATCTTTACCTACTTCACCTAATATAAGGCCTTTAGTAAATTTTCTATTGAAGATAACATGTAAATCATTTATAGTTTCATCTGATATTTTTAATTGTTTACTTGTTTGATATTGCTTAATTGCATCATTATAACTTCCTATAACTGTTGCAACATATTCAGGCTTTTTCATTCTTCCTTCTATTTTTAAAGAATGTACTCCTGCATCCATTATTTTATCTATTTCTTCTATGGTACTTAAGTCCTTTTGACTTAATAAATAGTCTCCGTTATGATTTATTACTTCTCCTGTATGAACATCTATAAGTTCATATTTTTGTCTACAAGGTTGAGCACATCTACCTCTATTCCCTGATCTATTTCCAAGCATAGAACTCATTAAACACTGACCTGAATAACATACGCATAATGCCCCATGAACAAATACCTCTATATCTGCTTTACAGTTATCACATATATACTTAATTTCTTCTACTGTTACTTCCCTTGCCAAAACAACTCTATCAAACCCTACTGATTCTAAATATCTAACATCCTCTAAAGAATGTGCTACCATTTGAGTACTTGCATGTAATTCAAAATCTGGTAATAATTTTTTTAGAAGCCTTGCCATTCCAACATCTTGAAGTATTATTGCATCTACATCTATATCATATAAAAACTTTGCATACTCCACAAAGTCAGATACTTCATTTTGCTTAATTAATGTATTTGCTGTTACAAAAACTTGTACTCCTCTTATATGAGCGTATCTAACAGCTTCTTTTAATTCATCTCTATCAAAATTATTTGCTGATGCTCTAGCACTAAAATCTTTTCCACCAAGATATACTGCATTCGCTCCATTTTGAACTGCTGCTTTTAATGCTTCAAATGATCCGACCGGTGCTAATAATTCTACGTCTTTCATCTTGTCCTCCTTGAAATTTTTAAAAATTATATATCTTTATAATATCCTATTAATAAATAAAATAAAACCTTCAGGTTTACACCCAAAGGCTTTATCTTATATCATTTTTGTAATTATCTTAATCTCATTTCCAATTCTGTTTTTTCTAGCTGAACTTTATATGCTCTATTTTGAAACTCAGATGCAGTCTCTTCAGCTTCTTTTGCTCTTTTTTTAGCATTTTCAGTTTCAGTTTTAAGCTCTTCTATCTGTGATTTAAACGACTCAGTTTCACCTTTAAAAGATTCTAGCTTTTCATTTAAATTTGATATCTCCATATTCTGATATTCAATTTTTTTATTTAACTCTTCTATTTGGCCTAATAAAGTTTCTTTTTCTTTAGATTTTGCATTTAAATCAAGTTGTAATTTTTTAATTTCTAACTTTAACTCACCATTAGAAGATCCAACCTTTTTCTTTAATTCTTCATTTTCTTTAATTAGTTGGTCATTTTCATTTGATCCTTCAACAAGTTTATCCATTATGTTTAATGCTGTAAGTATTGCAATCTTTGCTGTACTCAACTTAGAATTTGCCTCTTTTATAGCTTTCATTTCATCATCAACAAATTTAGCCACAGAAATCATATGTTGTTCTGGTTTATCCCCAACCATTGGGTATTCAACACCATCAATTGTTACAATTACTTTGTTCATACTAACACGCCCCTTACGTTAGTTAGTTTGATCTTAAGTTTGCGTTTAGTTTTTCACTTAACTCACTTAATATCTTATCATGTACTTTTGCTACATCTTCATCTGTTAAAGTTTTTTCTGCGCTTCTATATGTTATAGAATACGCTATTGACTTGTAGCCTTCCTCTATTTGAGAACCTTTGTATACGTCAAATAAATTATAACTTTCAACAAGTCCGCAAGAATTAGCTTTTATTATATCTTCTATTTGCTTAACAAATATTTCATCTTTAACTATAAGAGCTATATCTCTTGAAGTAGACGGGTACTTTGGAAGTGGAGTGTATGTTTTTGATAAGTCACAGTTTTCAAATACTAAATCTGTATCGATTTCACAAACATATACTCTTTGTCCTAAGTTATAATTTTCAATTACATTTGGATGTAATTCTCCAAATATACCTAAACATACATTATTATAAACTACTTTTGCACATCTTCCTGGATGGAATGTTGTATTTGTAGTTCCTGGCTCTATTTCATATCCTTTTAATCCTACTGAATTAAGTATATTTTCTATTACTCCTTTTAATACGAAGAAATCAACTGTGCTACCATACATACCAACAGATAAGTGATTAGTTTCTATTGGAAGTCCACTTTCTTGTGGCTTAAATATATGACCACATTCAAATGCATATGCTTTTTTAACTTTATGAGATACATTAGTAGCTAATACTTCTAACATGTTAGGTATTAATGTAGTTCTCATTACAGAAGTTTCTTCACCTAATGGATTTAATAATTTAACAAATTCTCTTTTTTCATCATTTTGAGGTAAGTTTATTTTATCAACTCCTCTTGGACTTACAAATGAATATGTTAATATCTCATTTAATCCACTTGCTATTGCAGTATTTTTTAAAGTTTCTGTGAATTTTTGCTTAGCAGTTTTAACTCCAGCTGTAGCATTTCCTTCTAATTGAGCTGAAGGTATATTCTCATAGCCATATATTCTTGCTATTTCTTCTAATATATCTGCATCTTCAACTATATCTAATCTAAAACTTGGAACTTCTAATTCTAATTTATCAGAACTTATTAAATTACATTTAAACTCTAAGCTTTCTAATATATTTATAAATTGTTCCATAGGTACATTTACACCTAATAATTTATTTATTCTTTGTGGATTTACTGTTATATTTTGTACTTCTTGCTTTTTAGGATAAACATCTATAATCCCTTTAAGAACAGTTCCACACTCTAATTCCTCTATTAATTGAGCAGCCCTATTTATAGCTTCTTCAGCTAAGTTTACATCTATACCTTTTTCAAATCTTGATGAAGCCTCAGTTCTAAGACCTAATTTCTTAGAAGCTGCTCTTACACTTTCTTTTGCAAAATTAGCACCTTCAAGGAATATAGCAGTTGTAGTATCTTTTATTTCAGAGTTTTCTCCACCCATTATTCCTGCTAAATCTAGTGTCTTTTCACCATTACCTACAACTATCATATCTGAAGTTAATGTTCTTTCAACACCATCTAATGTAGTGAACTTTTCACCTTCTTCAGCCATTTTTACTACCATCTTATTAGTTTTAACATCATCTAAATCAAATGCATGAAGAGGCTGACCTAGCTCTAACATAACATAGTTTGTTATATCTACTATATTATTTACTGGTCTCATACCAGCTTCTATAAGCCTTCTTTGCATCCAGTATGGTGATGGTCCTATTTTTACATCTTTTATAACTCTTCCACAGTATCTCTTACATAGATCTGTTTGTATTTCAACATTGAAATTTATTTCTTCTTCTGACTCATTTACTTTTATTTCTGGGTACTTAAGGTCAGCTCCTAATGTAACTGCTGCTTCTCTTGCTATCCCTATTATTGATCTACAATCTGGTCTATTTGAAGTTATTTCAAATTCTATTAAAGCATCATTTATTCCTAAAACTTCCCTTACATCCATTCCTAATTCAAATGAATCTTGATGGTCTAATATATATATTCCGTCTTTTTTATGTTCTTCAACATATTGAGATGGTATAGTTAATTCTTCAGCACCACAGAACATTCCTTCTGATAATACTCCTCTTAACTTACCTTTTTTTATTTTAAAATCTCCTGGTAATGTTGCCCCTATTCTAGCAACAGGAACATAATCACCAACACTTATATTAGTGGCATTAGTTACTATTTGAAGTACTTCTCCATTAGCAACCTCTACCTTTGTAACCTTTAATCTATCTGCATCTGGATGCTGTTCTATTTCAAGTATCTTACATACTTCAACTCCATTAGTTTCTTTGCCAAAGAATTCTACTTTCTCAACTTTTGATCCTGTCATAGTCATCATATCTGCGAATTCTTGTGTTTCTTTATCTATATTAACATAGTCTCTAAGCCATTTTACAGGTACTAACATTATAAATTCCTCCTAATTAAAATTGATCTAAGAATCTCATATCATTTTCGAATAATAATCTTATATCATCGATTTCATACTTAAGCATAGCTATTCTATCTACACCCATACCAAAAGCAAAACCGCTATAAACTTCTGGATCTATTCCACAGTTTCTAAGTACATTTGGATGAACCATACCAGCTCCTAGTATTTCTATCCAACCTTCATATTTACACATTGGACATCCTTCTCCTTGACATTTAAAGCAAGTTACGTCAACCTCTGCACTTGGTTCTGTAAATGGGAAGTTATGTGGTCTAAATTTAGTTTTAGTATGTTCCCCGAATAACTTCTTAACAAATGTATCTAATGTTCCTTTAAGTTGAGCCATAGTAACATCTTTACCTACAACTAAACCTTCTGTTTGATGAAACATTGGTGAATGTGTAGCATCAGGAGAATCAAATCTAAAGCATCTTCCTGGAGATATAACCTTTATTGGTAATTCTTCGTTTCTCATTGTTCTTACTTGAACTGGAGATGTTTGAGTTCTAAGTAATAAATCATCATTTATATAGAATGTATCACTCATATCTCTTGATGGATGGTCTTTAGGAGCATTTAATGCATCAAAGTTATTATCTACTGTTTCAACTTCTGGACCTTCTGCTATAGAGAATCCCATTCCCATAAATATTTCAGTTATTTCGTCTATTATTTGACTTATAGGATGTCTTTTTCCCATTTCAACAGGTGTTGAAGGCATAGTAACATCTATAACTTCTTCTAATAGTTTCTTTTGTTGTTCTATTGATTTTAGCTCTTCTTTTTTAGAAGATATATTAGTTTCTAAAGCTTCTCTAACTTCGTTAGCAACCTTACCTATTACAGGTCTTTCTTCAGCTGATAATTTTCCCATTTCTTTAAGGATAGCAGTTATTTCACCTTTTTTACCAAGGTACTTAACTCTTAAGTTTTCAACTTGTTCTATACTGTTAGCATCTTTAATATCATTTAAAGCTACTTCTTGTAAATTAAGTAATTTTTCTTGCACTTTTTTCACCCTTTCACATTTTATATATAAAAAATTCGCTTCGCTCATGTCGCCAACGACTAAGTCCGTTGCTCAAGCTTAGCAGTTGGAATTATAATATAATTCCTTAGTATATAAAAAAAGCCCTTCAATCCCTATCTAGGGACGAAAGACTATTATTCGCGGTACCACCCTAGTAGCTTACTAATATAAATTAATAAGCCACCTCTAATAAACTTAACGCGTTTTGACGTTAAAGCCTACTGTTAATTTCAGCTTTAATACTCCAGAGGGAACTTCTTTTGAATTCTTAGAAAGTACTTACAGCCTTGGTACTTCTCTCTGTACTAAGTGTATTCAAAATACTTTTCTCTTTCATAGTATTTAGTATATTTTGATATATAATTATATCATATTAATTATACTTGTTACAATATTTAAACTAAGTATTTCTTTATCTCATACATTAATATTGCCGAACTTATTGCTGCATTTAATGATTCAGCATTTCCGTATATAGGTATCTTAACCAATACATCAGACATTGATACAAGTTCATCATTTATTCCATTTGCTTCATTGCCGATAACTAAAGCTACCTTATTATTATATTTCACTTCATTATAATAATTATCTGTATTTAAATAACTAGATACTATATCAAAATTATGATGCTTTAAAGCATCTACACACTCATTTTGAGATGCATATATTATATTCATATCAAATATAGATCCCATAGTTGATCTTATAACTTTAGGATTGTATATATCAACACATCCCTTAAGAGCTATTATACTATCGACTCCAGCTGCATCTGCAGTTCTTATTATCGTCCCCATATTACCTGGGTCTTGTATTCTGTCTAATATTAATACAAACTTATCTTTATCATTTAAGTTTTCTTGTAAATTTTTTGATTTAAATTTGACAACTCCTAAAATACCTTGTGTATTTTCTGTATCTACCAAATCATTAAATATTTTATTTGTAGTTTTGTATATATTTATATTTTTATTTTCTAATAGATTTAAAAACTCCACATGATCTTGTTTATTTTCAAAGTCTTCATTTATAAATACATACTCTAGGTTAGCACTACACTCTATGGCTAAAGTAAGTATTCTGTAACCTTCTATTATAAATTTAGATTCTTTATTTCTATTTTTTGTTTTTAATAATGATTTTGTGTATTTTACTTTATCGTTGTCTTTTGAAGTTATCATTATAGGCATTTATATTATCTCCTAATTAAATTATGATTTTCTGATACGATTTCTCTTATCTTACTATTCTCACCAAGTACAACTAATATACTTCCTGACTGAAGTTCTTCATCTGGCGATGGTGTTACATTTATATTTTTTCCTGTTTTTACTGCAAGAACTGTTATTTCATATCTTGCTCTTAAATCTAATTCTATTAATGTTTTTCCTACCCAACTAGACGGTGTAACTATCTCTACTATTGAGTATTCTGGATCTAATTCTATATGATCTAATATATTATCTGATACTAAATTATGTGCTACTCTTACACCCATATCTCTTTCTGGGAATACCACTCTATCTGCACCTATTTTATATAGTACTTTAGCTTGTATTTCATCAGTTGCCTTACATACTATTTTAGCTACTCCAACTTCTTTTGCTATAAGTGTAGCCATTATAGATGCTCTTATATCTGAACCTATTGCAATTATAGCAACATCGAAATTTCCAAGCCCTAGTGATCTTAATGCTTGTTCATCTGAAACATCTACTATCGCAGCATGTGTAACCTTATCTGCTATATTTTGTATTACTTCTTCACATTTATCTATTGCCATAACTTGATGTCCTAGAAGATGCATTGTTGTAGCAACTGAAGTTCCAAATCTTCCACATCCTATAACTATATATTGTTTCATAATATTATTCCTCTCAAAATAAATTCATTTATAATAAATTATCCTACTATTATCTTACCTTCTGGATACCTAATTGTTTGATGTTTCTTCATTCCTTTTGATGATATTGCCATTAATATCGTAAGAGATCCAACTCTACCCATAAACATAAATATCATTATAAATATTTTTCCTATAATACTTAAACTTGGACTACCACCAATGCTCAATCCAACCGTTGCTATTGCAGATACAACTTCAAATCCTACATCTACTAAGGTAAAATGAGGCTCGCTTAAAGATATTACTAATGTACCTAATACTACTACAGTTATACCTAACACAAATATTCCTAATGACTTTCTCACTGTAGAATTTTCTACTCTTCTTCCAAATACTTCAATATCACTTTTGTCATATACAAAACTTTTTACAGCAAGGATTAATGTCGCTAGTGTTGTAGTCTTAATCCCTCCACCTGTTGAAGCAGGTGATGCACCTATAAACATTAATATTATCATTATAAATAAACTTGCTTGATGCATTAGTGATAAGTCGATTGTGTTAAACCCTGCAGTTCTAGCAGTTACAGATTGGAAAAATGATGCTAATAATTTTCCTCCAAAATCTAACTTTCCTAATGTAGCTGGATTATTAAATTCTACAAAAAACATAAATATCGTTCCAATTGGTATAAGTATTGCAGTTGAAATTAAAGCTATTTTAGAATGTAAATTGAACTTTGAAAATTTTCTCATCTTTATTATATCTAACATAACTGGGAATCCTATACCACCTAATATTATAAGTACTGATATAGTCATTGTTAATGTGAAATTATTCACATATGCCGTTAATGATGAAAATGGTCCACTAACACTTCCCATTAAATCAAATCCAGCATTACAAAATGCTGATATTGCATGGAAAATACTATACCATATACCTCTTCCTAATCCAAATTGTGGTATAAATACTGTCGATAATAATAATGCTCCTATACCTTCAACTGTCAAGGTCATTATTATTACGTATCGTGTTAATTTAACTAATCCAGATAAATCTCCTTGATTTAAAGATTCTTGTATTAAAAGTCTTTCCCTTAAATTAATTTTCTTTTTTATTAATAGTGCAAATAAAGTAGTCGCTGTCATAAAACCTAAACCACCAATTTGTATTAATCCAATAATTACAACTTGTCCAAATATACTCCAATAAGTCGCCGTATCAACAACTACTAAACCAGTTACACAAACTGCTGATGTTGCTGTAAAAAGAGCATCTAAAAATCCTATATTTTCTCCACTTTGAGTAGCGATTGGTAAATTTAACAATAACGCTCCAACTATAATTATTGTAGCAAATCCAAGTACCATTATTTGTGTTGGTTGCATCTTATTTATGTTAGCGACAATTTTCTTTAGCATTGTCTTCAATTTTTAATTTGCCTCCTTTTAAAGTCCTTTGTATGTCTATTAACTTTATTGTCAATATATAAATTATTATTCTATTATATTCCAAATCATCATTAAAAACAATAATATGAGTATTCATTTTTAATTATATAATTTCCTAGTTATTTGTTTACTATTTATGATTTATCTAATTTAAATGATAGATTGTCAATACAAGTGCAACACTTTATATTTATGTTGCATTAA
>CALESE010000144.1 GCA_937907205.1 uncultured Romboutsia sp.
GTACTACAATTTTAGAACAAGTAAAAGATATATATTCTATAATAGGTTATAGCAATATAGATGAATATATATGTATGAATAATTATATTGAAATACAAGGAAAATGTACAAATATAGATATACTAGATAGTATAACAAATATAGATAATATAATAAATTACTCAATAGAAAATTTAAAAAAAGAAAATGAATATTATATATTTAGAGTTAAGTATGAAATTGGGTGAAAATATGAATTTAAGTAAAAAAGAAAAAAGATTATTTATTATCTTAATAGGTGTATTAATAATAATTTTCATAAATAGTATTATATTAAATCCAATAAATAACAAATTATTAGATTTAAAAAATCAAAAAAATCATATCATAAGTCTACAAAATAAATCTGATACAAATCCAACAAAAAATAATAAAAAATTAGATATAGCAATAAAAATAGAAAAAGAGTTAAATTCAATATTATATATAAAAAATATAAATAAAAACATAGAATTAGATGAAAATGATAACAAAAATCAAATCTTAGAACTTAATGGAAGTTGTAAAGTGCAAGATATTTTTAAAATAGAGGAAAAAATAAAAATATTAGGGTTAAATGAAAAATTACAGAATATAAAAATAATTTAGGGGAACGTAGTAAAAATATTGATGAATTATGGAAAATCTGTAGATAATTATGTAGATTGTACCATGGTATTTAAAGTCGAATAATAATAAATAATATAAAAATTAATCTTTTTATATTATTTATTATTATTAATTAGCAAAATTAGTATGAATTTAATTAACGAAATACGAAGGGATAAATGATAAATACATAGAAATCTATATAAAATGTAATTTGAAAATATACCAAAAGTTTACAGTATACATGATTTTAATAAAATAATATGATAAAATATAGAAGGATTAATAAAAAAATGGTATAATAACAAATTGTACTTTAGTTTAACAGATGAAGGAGTGAAAGTCACATTGTTAGGGAGAAATGAGATATGCCCTTGTGGAAGTGGCATGAAATATAAAAGATGTTGTTTAAATAAGGATATTGTATCAGAAAGAGTAGGTAGAAAAGTAAATCTTTCTCAAAAACAATATTCAGATTTATACACAAAAATATATGAATATTCAAGACAAGATAAGTTTAAAGATGAATATGAGAAAGCTAAAGAAATGTTCTATGTAGTAGAAGATGAAGCTATAAACCAAAAATTTGAAAGATTCTTTAATACATATTTTATACAAGATCATATAATGGAAAGTAAAAAAGTAATGACAGTAGCATTCTATGAAGACAATAGAGAGAATGTAACTACAAAAGAGGTAGAAATATTAAAGAGCTTATTTGAATCATATGTAAGTATCTATGAAGTTAAAGAAAAATTAGATGGAAAAGTATTATTAAAAGATTGTTTAACTAATGAAGAAGTTTACACAGATGATGTAAATCTTTTAAAAGATTTCAAAATTGGAAGCTGTATGATAGCTAGAATGGTTAATATAGAAGGAATATCTATATTAATAGATATAACTATTAGTATATCAGAAGCTGTTAGAGATGTTATAGTAAATGATATAATACATTTATTTAAGCAATATGAAGATTTATACAAAGATATAAAAACTTTCTTAATACACCACACTCATATACTATATAAATATATGCAACAATTATTAGATACAAGTGTTGCTGATTACTTAAGAAATCAAAAAGAAGAGAAGATGAAGCAAGTTGAAAAAGAAGTTGAGGTATATTTAGAAGATGAATGTAAGGTATCTGCAATGCTTAGAATAAATGTAGAAGAAGAATACTTAAAATCTTGTATAGATTTTTGGAATGAATTCAAAAATACTAATGGAGAAGTAAAAGGATCTGAAAATGGATGGGCTGCAGCCATAGAATACCATATTAAAAAGGTTAATGGTAAAACCATAACTCAGGCTCAAATATCTAAGAAGTACGAAATAAGTCCAAGTACTTTAGGAAAAAGATACAAAGACCTAAAAGTATCATAATATTAATTAAAACATATTATTTGAAGTAATATATATAATTTAGGAATTATACTAAGTATAATTCCTAAATTTTTGTCTAAAACTCATAAATTAAAAATATATATAATTATATTTTATATAAATTATAAAAAAAGGTTTTAATATATAAGAATTATGTATAAAATAGTAGATATATAATATATACAGAAAGAGGTATAATTATGAATCTTAGTTTAGGAAATGAAATAGCAGTATCAACAAATATTATAAAATCTAATCCGGCTGTACCAGTATACAACGGAGAACAAATACCTGAAAATTTATATGCAGTAATATATCATATAGAGATAGGATATAGTGAAGAACAAAAACAAAAAACTAAACAGTACATAATAATTGATTATAAAGAGTTTGATTTATCTATAGATAAAAAGAATGAATTAATAGAAATAGCTAAAAAATACTGTGAATCTAAGAATATACCAAATGATGAACAATTACAAATAGCTCTTTTAGATAATGAGGAAGCTGAAAATTTCTTAGAAAAGGTATTCAATAATATGAAAGTTATAAGAGGTCTTATAACTAAAAAAGATTAGTTTGTATAAATAAATTTATAACGAATAGTACATTATAGAGTAAATAATATTTATATAAATCTAGAAAAAAGAATATATATTTTATGTTTATGAAAAGCTAGGTTTGTTACCCTAGCTTTTATATTGTATTAATTTAAAATGAAAGGAAAATAATCATGCTAAGAATATCAAATATAAAATTAGGAATAGACGAAGATGTATCATTAACAAAAAACCTTATAATAAAAAAACTTAGGATAAAAGAAAGTGAACTTATAAAGTATTTTATATATAAGGAATCTATTGATGCTAGAAAAAGGGGGAAGATAGACTTTGTTTATACAATAGATGTAGAACTTAAGAATGAAGGTAAAATACTTAAAAATAATATAAAAGATGTTGTAGAAATAAAAGAACATAAATACATCGGCGTTGAGATGGGAAGTGAGAAAATAAAAAATAGACCTATAATAATTGGAAGTGGTCCAGCAGGTTTATTTGCAACATTACTTTTAGCTCAAAAAGGATATAATCCACTAATGATTGAAAGAGGATTAGACGTTGATAACAGAAGTAGAGATATTGATAATTTTTGGGATAATAGAAAATTTAAGAACAACTCAAATGTTCAATTTGGGGAAGGTGGAGCAGGTACATTCTCAGATGGAAAGCTTACAACTAGAATAAAAGATATAAGATGTAGAAAAGTATTGAATGAATTAGTTAATTTTGGATCACCAGAGGAGATATTATATTCATACAAACCACATGTTGGAACAGATATATTAAAAAATGTAGTAAAAAATATAAGAAATGAAATAATTAAGCTTGGAGGAGAGGTAAAATTCAACTCATTAGTAACTGATATAATAATAGAAAATAATGCTATAAAAGGTGTGGTTGTAAATAATGAAGAAGTTATAGAAAGTGATAATGTAATATTAGCCATAGGTCATAGTGCTAGAGATACTTATAAAATGCTATACAAAAGAGGGGTTAGGATAACTCAAAAACCTTTTGCTATAGGAGCAAGGATAGAACACCCTCAAGAATTAATAAATAAAACTCAATATAAGGAATTTTATAATCATCCAAGATTAGGTGCGGCAGATTATAGATTAATAGAGCATACATCTAATATGAGAACCGCATATACATTCTGTATGTGTCCAGGAGGGATGGTTATAGCTTCAGCATCTAACGAGGGTGAAGTTGTAACAAATGGTATGAGTGAACATGCTAGAGATCAAGTGAATGCTAATAGTGCATTTTTAGTAAATGTACTACCTTCAGATTTTGGAAGTGATGATCCGTTAGCAGGAGTATTATTCCAAGAAAAATATGAAAAATTAGCATATGAATTAGGAGGATGTAATTACAATGCTCCAGTGCAGCTAGTAGGAGACTTCTTACATGATAAGGTATCAACTAGTATAGGCAATGTTGAACCATCGTATAAGCCAGGATACACATTTGTAGACTTAAGGGAATGTCTTCCTCAATTTGTAACAGATACTATGAAAGAAGCCCTACAAAAACTTGATAATAAATTAAATGGATTTGCAATGAATGATGCTGTTTTAACAGGTGTAGAAACAAGATCATCAGCTCCAATAAGAATAGTTAGAGATGAAGATTCTTTACAATCGGTAAATGTATCTAACTTATATCCTTGCGGAGAAGGTGCAGGATATGCTGGTGGTATAGTAACAGCAGCTGTTGATGGTATAAAATGTGCTGAGAAGATAATAGAAAGATATAGTAATAAATAGTTTCTATCAAAATTTATCGGAAATTTAACATAAAATTAATATTTTAATAATATTTAACGCAATATTAACATAAAAATACAAATTTTTTTGATAAAATATAATAGAAATAAAAATTCGATATCATAATTATCTTTAGGAGGAATATGTTTTGGAAATCATAATAAATCTTATGGGGGGGCTAGGTCTTTTCTTATTTGGTATGAACCTTATGGGAGATGGTCTACAAAAATCAGCAGGTAGTAAGTTAAAGAAGATAATAGAACTATTAACTAGTAACACAATAATGGGTGTATTAGTTGGTATGGTAGTTACTATGGTCATACAAAGTAGTAGTGCAACTACAGTTATGGTAGTTGGATTTGTTAATGCAGGAATAATGACTCTAGGTCAAGCTATAGGAGTTATAATGGGTGCAAACATAGGTACAACTATAACAGCTCAATTAGTTTCTTTAGATGTTGATTTTTTAGCTCCAGTTGCATTAGGAATAGGTATAGTAATATATATGTTCTCTAAGAAACCTAAAAATAGACATATAGCAGAAATACTTATAGGATTTGGTATATTATTTACAGGTATGGACTTTATGAAAGATGCAGTTAAACCTTTAGCTGGATATCAAGGATTTACAGATATGTTAGTTAGTTTTGGACATAAGCCAATATTAGGTGTTCTTATGGGATTTGCTATAACTGCAATAGTACAAAGTTCAAGTGCTTCTATGGGTATGTTAATAGCTTTAGCATCACAAGGATTAATACCTATAACTGCAGCATTACCAATACTTTATGGTGAAAATATAGGGACATGTGTTACTTCATTAATATCTAGTATAGGTGCAAGTAGAAATGCAAGAAGAGCTGCAATAATGCACTTAACATTTAATATTATAGGTTCATTAATATTTATGTTTTTATTAAGTGGTCCTATTGTTAAACTAGTTACATACCTTGATCCAAATGATGCAGCAAGACAAATAGCAAATGCACATACATTATTTAACGTATTAAATGTTTTAATTTTATTACCATTTGCTAAGTTAATAGTTAAATTAGCAATGAAATTAGTGCCAGAGAATTATTCTGAAGAAGATGATGAAAAGGCAGTTAAATATATAGATGATAGAATGATAGAAACACCTTCAATAGCTTTATCTAACGCAGTTAAAGAAACATTGAGAATGGGTGAAAAAGCTAAAGATAGCTTAAATTTATCTATGGAAGCTTTATTAGAAAGATCTAAAGATAAGGCAGAATTATCTTTTAAAAGAGAAAAATTAATAAATGAACTACAAAAAAGTATTCTTAATTATTTATTAAAGCTTTCTAAGGCTTCATTAAATGATGATTCAAGAGAAGCTGTAGATGGATTATTTAATACAGTTAATGATATAGAGAGAATAGGTGATCATGCAGAAAATATAGCAGAATTAGCTCAATCTTCTATAGAATTTCAACAAGGATTTTCTGATGAAGGAAAAGCTGAGCTTATAAATATGTACAATAAGGTTATATCAGCTTATACATATGCATTAGAGGCTATGAGAACATCAAATGTAGATTTAGCTTGTAAAGTTATAAAGATGGAAGAACAAGTAGATATTATGGAAAAATCTTGTAGAGCAAACCATATGAAGAGACTAAATGCTAACTCATGTAGTATAGATAATGGTGTAATATATCTTGATGTTGTAAGTAACCTAGAAAGAGTATCTGACCATGCAGTTAATATAGCTCAACAAGTTATTTCAAGTAGATTATCAAATGATATATAATAGATAAAAAGTTGCCTCGCTGAGGCAACTTTTTTTAAAATATATTGCTTTATTTTTAACAATTAAATATTATAGTGAAATATGTAATGAAATTTATCAATAAAATTATGGTAATTTATGCTATAATTTCATTAGAGTTTATAAGAAAAGAGAGGGATAGATTATGGGAAATATAAAATTTGATTATAGCAAAGCCTTAGGATTTTTTAATCAACATGAAGTAGATTGTATGCAATCTTATATAGATGTAGCACATAATATGGTTCATGAGAAAACTGGACTAGGAAATGATTTTTTAGGATGGGTAGAACTTCCTAATAATTATGATAAAGAAGAATTTGATAGAATAAAAAAAGCTGCAGAAAAAATAAAATTAGATTCAGATGTACTTTTAGTTATAGGTATAGGAGGATCATATTTAGGTGCAAGAGCAGCTATTGAAATGGCTGGGCATTCTTTTAGAAATAATTTATGCAAAGAAGATAGACAATCTCCAGAAGTTTACTTTGTTGGAAATAATATAAGTTCAACATATATGATGGATTTACTTGATGTTATAAAAAATAAAGATGTGTCTATAAATGTTATATCAAAATCAGGAACTACAACAGAGCCTGCAATAGCATTTAGAATATTTAAAGATTTCTTAGAAAAGAAGTATGGAAAAGAAGAAGCAAGTAAAAGAATATATGCTACTACAGATGCTAAAAAAGGTGCATTAAGACAATTAGCTGATGAAGAAGGATATGAAACATTTATAATACCAGACGATGTAGGTGGACGTTTCTCTGTCTTAACACCAGTTGGTTTACTTCCTATAGCTGCAGCAGGTCTTGACATAGATGCTATGATGAAAGGTGCTGGGGATGCTTGTGAAGAATTTAGAACTAATGATTTAAAATCTAATGCAAGTTATCAATATGCAGTAGTAAGAAATGTATTACATAGAAAAGGAAAAGATATAGAATTATTAGTTAATTATGAACCACAATTACATTATGTAGGTGAATGGTGGAAGCAATTATTTGGAGAGAGTGAAGGGAAAGACAATAAAGGTATATTCCCAGCAGCAGTAGATTTCTCAACAGATTTACATTCTATGGGTCAATACATACAAGAAGGAAAAAGAATATTATTTGAAACAGTTATAAATGTAGAGAATGCTAGAAGAAATATAACTATAGAAGAAGTAGATGTAGATTTAGATGGTTTAAACTATTTAGCTGGCAAAACAGTAGATTTTGTTAATCATAAAGCTACAGAAGGAACTATATTAGCTCATACAGATGGTAATATACCTAACTTAGTAATAAATTTACCTAAACTTGATGAATACAACTTTGGATATCTTGTATACTTCTTTGAAAAAGCTTGTGCAATAAGTGGGTATTTATTAGGAGTAAATCCATTTGATCAGCCAGGTGTTGAAGCATATAAGAGAAATATGTTTGCCCTACTTGGGAAATCTGGATATGAAAAAGAAAGAGAAGAATTAGAAAAAAGACTTAATAGTTAAGGTTAAGTTAAGGATACTATAATATAATGAAATCATCATTAAAGTATATTAATACAAAATGGTGATTTCTTTTTTATTAAAATTTAGGTTATTAAACAACTTATATGATAATAATAATTAAAGTAGCATTTTGTATAAATATACATATTAGGAGGAATAGATATGTCTAATAAAAGAGGTATAGTTTTAACAGTAATACTTTGTTTAGCAGCAAGTATATTTAGTAGTTTCTTTACTGCTATACTTATGAAAAATAATATAGCAACGAATTCTAATAATAAACCTACTCAAATAGTTTCAAGTGGAGGTAAAAATCAGAATATATATCAAGCAGTAAGTACTAAGGCAATGCCATCAGTTGTAGGTATAACTACAAAAACAATAAGCACAAATAATATATTTGCAATACCTACAGAATCAGAAGGTGTTGGTACAGGAGTTATAGTAGATTCAAATGGATATATATTAACTAACTCACATGTTGTATCAAATGGTCAAGCAGTAGATGTTAATGTATTATTTAATGATGGTTCTAATACTAAAGGTAAAGTATTATGGAGTGATTCTTCATTAGACTTAGCAATTGTTAAAGTTGAAAGAACAGGATTAACATCAGCTGACTTAGGAGATAGTGATAGTGTAAAGACAGGAGATATAGCAATAGCCATTGGTAATCCTTTAGGTCTTGAATTCCAAAAAAGTGTTACTCAAGGTATAATAAGTGGTCTAGATAGAACTATAAAAACAGAACAATCTAATATGACAGGACTTATGCAAACAGATGCAAGTATAAATCCTGGTAATAGTGGAGGACCATTATTAAATGAAAAGGGTCAAGTAATTGGTATAAATACAGCTAAAGCATCTCAGGGAGAAGGGCTAGGATTTGCGATACCAATAAATACAGCAAAGCCGATAGTTGAACAGGTAATTAAAAGTGGAAACTTTGAAAAGGTAACTTTAGGAATAAAAGGTATTGATGTGTCAGTATTTGAAGCAGCTACTGGACAAAATTTAGAAGCTGAAGAAGGGGTATATATTGTAGAAGTTGTAGATGCTACAGCAGCTCAAAAAGCAGGTATACAAGCTGGAGATGTAATAACTAAGGTTGGAGATACAGATATAGCAACAATGTCAGATTTAAATAAAGCTTTATATAGATACTCTAAGGGTAAAAAGACAACTGTATCACTAAATAGAGGCGGTAAGGCAATAAATTTAAATTTAACTTTTTAACAACAAATAACAAAAAGCGTGGATTAAAACCACGCTTTTTGTTATTTGTTATCTGCTTTATTTTCTTCAGTTATTGCTACTGTACAAGAATTTTTACTCGCACATCCTGAACAACCGTTGCATCCAGAAGATTGACTTTTAGAAGTAAATTTCTTTAATATTATAACAAGAGCAGTAACGATTATAATTCCAGCAACTAAAATTTCTATTATAGATGCAGAACCTCCTTGCCCAATTAAAATATTTCCAATTAGATTTACTAATAAGGCAGCAATCCATGCTAGAGCAAATTGATAAGCAAATGATATAAACATCATTTTATTTCCGTATTCTTTTCTCATTGTAGCAAGTGCAGCTATACAAGGAGTATATAAAGCACTAAAAACTAAGAATCCATATGCTGTAACTCCAGTAAATATTGTAGGTAATACAGTATCTAAATTTCCATAGAGTACTTCCATAGTAGATATTACTATTTCTTTTGCTCCAAGACCAGTTAATATAGATACTGAAGCCCTCCAATCACCAAATCCTAAAGGATAAAATATAGGAGATATTAGTTTACCAAATGAAGATAAAAAGCTATTATTTATATCTTCTGTAAATCCATGAATATTAAAAGATGATAATCCCCATATTATAACTGACATTGCAAACATTACAGTTACAACTCTTATTAAGAATCCTTTAGATTTATTCCAAGTATTTTTTAGTAAAGCATCTAAAGTTGGTATTCTATATTCAGGTAATTCTAATATAAATGGCTCAATATCTTTTTTAAATGTTGTTTTATTTAAAACTAAAGCAACCAATATGGCTACAACTATACCTAATAAATATAGTGATGTTGTTACTAAAGCGGCATTTTTAGGGAAAAATATAGCAACAAATACTGCATATATAGGTAACTTAGCTCCACAAGTCATAAGCGGTGCAATAAGTGCTGTTATTCTTCTATCTTTTTCGCTTTCTAAAGTTCTAGTTGCCATTATAGCTGGTGAAGAACATCCAAGACCCATAATCATCGGTATAAATGCTTTACCAGATAAACCAACACTTCTCATTATTTTATCCATTAAAAATGCTGTCCTTGACATATATCCACTATCTTCAAATATAGATATCCCTAAGAATAAAGTAAATATCAGAGGAAAGAATGGTAAAGTACCACCAACACCACCAATAACACCATCTATAATAAGTGATTTAAACCAAGGACTAGAATTTACTAAAACTTCATCTAAGGGTATAGCTATATAATTTTCTATAAGTTCAGCTAAACCTTCTTGTAAAGGTCCACCAACCCAGTCAAATGTAAACTTAAATAAAAGTAACAAAGCTAATATAAAAATTGGATAAGCCAGTATTGGATTTAACACTATATTATCAATAATATCACTCGCAGATTTTTTTTGTTTATAAGCATTTTTTTCGCATCTAGATAAAATATCTTCTAATTTTATATAAGTTTCAACCTCATCACCAAAGTTTATATTAAACTTAAAACTTTTATTTATAGCATTAGTTATTGCTGATTCTATTTTATCAACACCACTTTTTCTTTTGGCTATTATCGGAACTACAGTTACATTTAGTTCTTTTGCTAACTTATCAGAATCAATTTTAATACCTTTATTTTCAGCTATGTCAGTCATATTAAGTAATATAACTATTGGTTTGTTAAATTGCATAAGTTGAGTTGTTAGATACAAATTCCTTGATAAATTAGATGCATCAACCACATTAACAATAACATCCACTTCTTCATTTTCTAAAAATGATTTTGATAATTTTTCCTCATTTGAGAATGTATCCATTGCATATATACCTGGTAAATCAACAATTTTTATATTATCTCCCATAAAACCTTCTTTTTTCTCAATAGTAACCCCAGGCCAGTTTCCAACATACTGATTAGATCCTGTTAAAATATTAAAAACAGTAGTTTTACCAACATTAGGATTACCTAATAATGCTACATTAATCATCTAATCAAATCTCCTTTATTTTAAAATTATATTTTTTGCATCAGATTTTCTAAGAGCAAGGTCAAATCCTCTAAATCTAACTATTATAGGGTCTCCAAAAGGAACAACTTTTTTAATTTCTATTTTAGTATTTTTAATGCATCCTAGTGCAAGTAATCTTTTAGCTAGTTTTTCATTTCCATCTATATTATTAATAATACCTGTTTGACCTATTTTTAAATCGTAAACAGTCATTATTTTCACCTCCTAATGAAATTCATTATCAATATTAAAAGTATAGCAATAAATATTTTCAATGTCAACTTATATAAAATTTGAAGTTTTAACCAATATCTAAATATATGTATATATATTATGTAATGAGAATATATAAATTTATTTTCCCTTTTTATAATATATTTATTTTGTAACACATATTATAACTGAACAATTATAATAATTAGTATTTTTATTATGATAATTAAATATATATCCATATATTTACAAATTTATAATCTATCTATATTGACACAATTTGAAGATATTTGTTAATATGATATACAAAGTAATATTTAAATTTGTAACTATGGTGGTTAATATGACGAATAGAGTATTAGAAGAATTGAAAAGTGAAATAGAATTATTAAGGGAAGAAGTAAATACATACATAGAGTACCCAGAAATATTTAAAGAAGAATTAATTGAATCTAGTAATAAAATAGATATATTAATAAATAAATATATGTTATTAAGTAAGAAATAGCCCACAGATGGCCCACATATGTGGGTTTTTTATGTTTAACATCTATAATTTTTACATATGTTAATTATATTTTGAGAATATTATTAAGGAAAATAATTTGTAAATATAAAATTTATAATTAAGGTGAAAATTATTATGATATCAAAAATAATAAATTCTATAATGATTATTGCTTTTTCATATATATTTTTAAAATTTATACAATATATTTTAAATAGAATATTTAAAATAACTAGATTTGATATAAGATATGAAAATACTTTATGTAGCGTTTTATTATCAGTTTCATATTATATAATTTTTACAGTATGCTTGATATTAATACTTAAAGAATTTCAAATAATGGACATCACAAAGTTTGGTTCTTTAGTTACAGGTGCTAGTATAGTAGGATTAATAGCTGGGGTTGCAGCTCAAAGTATTTTAAAGGATATATTTAATGGTTTTTTTATATTATTTGAAAAACAAATCCAAGTAGGTGATTTTGTAACAATAAATGAAGAATTTAGAGGTAGAGTAGAAGAGATTGGACTTAGAAGTATAAGCTTAAGAGATTGGGATTTAAAGAGGATTACAATAGCAAATGGAAGTATACAGAGTATAAGAAATTATAGCAAAAATAAAATGAGAGCAGTAGTTCATGTGAGGGTTTCTTATAAAGAAGATCCTATGAAGATTATGTCTGCTCTAGAAGAAGTATGTAATATAATGAATGAAAATTATAATGACTATATATACAAAACAAAAGATGGAGATACAATAAATAATTTTTCAGTATATGGAGTAACTGATATAGAAGACAATCCTGTTGGCGCAAAGTATACAATAACAGGTATTGTACAATCACATAAGTATTTTTCTGCTATGAAAGATGCAAAACTTCAAATACTCATAATATTCAATAAAAATAATATTAATATAGCATACCCAACACATATAAATATTATAGACAATAAAATTAATGATCAAGAATTTTAAATAATACAGTTTTATAAAAGAGGGGGGAACTTAAGATTATAAGCAGTAAAGAAATTATATTTCGATTACTAATAGCGTTGCTTATTGGAGGAATTACAGGATTAGAAAGAGAGAAATCTCATCAATTTGCAGGATTTAGAACGCATATATTAGTATCGGTAGGTTCATGCCTTACATCTATAACATCAGTTTCACTATTTTTTCAATTTAGCACATATCCTGATTCAAATATTGATCCTGGCAGGCTTACAGCACAAATATTATCAGGAATAGGTTTTTTAGGTGCTGGAGCTATACTAAAAACATCAAATGGAATAAGAGGATTAACAACAGCAGCAGGAATTTGGGCTACAGCTTGTATAGGTATTGCTGTAGGATATGGTTATTACGTTTTGAGTATTTCAGCTTGGTTATTTGTTATGATAACACTTTATATACTTAAAAATATAGATAAGACATTTTTTAAAAAGAAGCAGACAATACTTAATATAGATGTTGATAATATAAATATTATATCTATGTTATATTCGAAATTTGAGAAATCTCAGATATTAGTTAAAAATATAGAAATAGAAGAAAATTATGAACATTATTGGAAGATAAGCTTTTTTATAGTTTATGATAGAAGAATAATAATAAATGAACTAGTAAAAGAATTAAATACATCAAAACATATAATAAATGTAGATTATTTGCATTAAAATAATATAAAATAGAGAATGACTAGAATTTAAATTGAGGTGTATAAATTGAAAAAAAACATAAAAATAATAACTGATGGTTCATGTGATTTCCCAAAAGAAATAATAGATAGAGTAAATCCAAGTATAGTAGGTATAAATGTATCATTTGGAGAAGAAAGTTATATTGGTGGAGTAGAAATAGATTGTGAAACTTTTTATAATAAAATGAAAAAATCTAAAGAACTACCAAAAACATCAAGTCCATCTCCAGAGAGGTTTATAAAGCTTTATGATTGTGAAGAAGATGAACTATTAGTATTTACCTTAACATCTAAGCTATCTAGTACATATAGCAATGCTGTTTTAGCAAAAAATATGTATTTAGAACAAAATCCAAATAAAAGGATTGAAGTTATAGATAGTCAAAGTGGTTCTATTGGAGTTGCATTAATGATACTTAAATGTAATGAATTAATAGAAAATGGAAAAACTATGGATGAAATACTTGAAAGTATAGATAAATTTAAGAAAGAGATAGTGTTCTTTGGAGCATTAGATACTTTAGAAAATGCTATAAAGGGAGGAAGGGTAAACCCAATAGCAGGAAGATTAATAAATGCTTTAAACTTTAAAGTTATAATAAGGATAGAAGATGGTATAGTTAAGCCTATAGATAAAGCTAGAGGTGGAAGTAATAGTTTGAAAAAAGCACTTGAATATGTACAAAATAATATAAGTGGACATAATAAAACTATGATAATAGCTCATGCAAATTGCCCAGAAAAAGCTGAAAAAATAAAACAATTTGTAGAAGAAAATGCTAATCTTAAAGAAATATTAATATCAGAAATAGGTCCTATAATGGGAACATTTACATCAGAAGGAGCTATACTAGTTTCAGTTTTATAAAATAAAAAGGAGTGATAATATGGGAATAGATAGAAAAGATATCGATAAGAAGTATAAGTGGAAAATTGATATAATGTACCAAAATCAAGAAGCTATAGATAAAGATATAGAAAAGGTAAAAGAATTTATATCTAAGATAAAAGAATATAAAGGAAGACTATCTGAAAAAAAAGATAATCTATATAATGCCTTAAATATATCTGAAAAAGCATCACGATTATTACAAAATTTATATGTATACACTCATATGAAACAACATGAAGATACTAGAATAAATTCTAATCAATCTATTGCAACTAAAATAGAGATGTTGTCAACAGAACTTTCAATGGCTACTTCTTATATGATACCAGAAATAATATCTATTGATGAAAATAAATTAAAAGAATTTTTAAATGATGAAAAATTAAAATTTTATAAAAAATATATAGATGATATATTAAGAGAAAAACCACACACACTTAGTGAAACAGAAGAAGAAATATTAGCTGCTACATCAGACTTATCAAACATACCTGAGAATGTATACGATATGTTATCTTTTGCAGACCTAGAATTTCCAGAGATAGATGATGAAGAACATAATAGGGTAAAAATAACACACTCGAATTTCTCAACATTTTTAAAAAGTAAAAATCATAGAGTTAGAAAAGATGCGTTTGAAGCTTTATACTCAATATATGATAAATATAAAAATACATTTGCATCAACACTTTATGGAGGAATAAAATCAGAGATATTTTATGCTAAAATTAGAAAATACGAATCTGCTCTTAAAGCATCATTATTTCAAGATGATATAAGTACAGATGTATATAATAATCTTATAGCTGCTGTAGATGAAAATTTAGATACACTTAATAAATATGTAGATATAAAGAAAAAATTATTAGGATTAGATGAAATACACATGTATGATTTATATGTACCTTTAACAGATAAATTTGACATGGAAATACCTTATGAGAAGGCTAAAGATATAATATTAGAAGCTTTAAAACCATTAGGTGAAGAATATCTAAGTATAATTAAGAAAGCTTTTGATGAAGGTTGGATAGATGTATATGAGAATGAAGGTAAACAAGGTGGAGCATATTCTTGGGGGAGTTATGATTCACATCCTTATATACTAATGAGTTATAAGGATGATCTTAATTCGTTATTTACATTAATACATGAATTAGGTCATTCTCTACATAGCTATTACTCAAGAAATAATCAACCATACTTATATTCAAGTTATAAAATATTTGTAGCAGAAGTTGCATCTACTTTAAATGAATTATTACTGATAAATTATTTATTAGAAAACTCAAACTCTAAAGAAGAAAGAATATATTTACTAAATTATTATTTAGAGCAATTTAGAACAACTGTATATAGACAGACAATGTTTGCTGAGTTTGAAAAAATAACTCATGAAAAAGTAGAAAACAAAGAACCACTAACAGCTGATGAATTTACATCAATATACTATGAGTTAAATAAAAAATATTATGGAAAATCAGTTGTAGTAGATAATCAAATCGGATTAGAATGGGCAAGAATACCTCATTTCTATTCTAATTTCTATGTATACAAATATGCAACAGGATTTTCAGCTGCAAGTGCTCTAAGTCAACAAATACTAAATGAAGGCCAAAGTGCAGTAGATAGATATTTAGAATTTTTAAAGAGTGGAGGATCAGAATATCCTTTAACTCAGCTTAAAAATGCAGGTGTAGATATGGAGAAAAAAGAAGCAGTAGATAAAGCGTTAGAAGTATTTAGTAACTTAGTTGAAAAGTTAGAAAAAGAATATTAATAAAAAATGTGTATTGTAATCTTGCAATACACATTTTTGAGCAACGGATGTATCCGTAGCGAGAGCAAGGATATATTGTTGGCGAAATGAGCGAAGCGAATTTTTTATACTAATTTTTACATTATTTTAACATAGTTTACATTGACTTAACCTATTTATAATAATTACTTAACAAAAGAAATATATAATTAAATTACAAAGTAAAAAGAAATCTATAAATTTAATTATATATTAGGAGGCATATTATTATGTTTAAGAAAAAGATAGGAATACTTTTAGCTAGTACAGTATTAGTAGGGAGTTTAGCGATAGGATGTGGTTCAAAATCAAGTGATAATTCAAAAGTTACAGTTTCAGGATCATCTTCAATAGGTCCTGTAATGGAAGTTGTAGCAGAGAAATTTAAGGAAAAAAATGAAGGTATATCTGTAGAAATACAACAAGTAGGGTCTTCAGCAGGAATAAAGAATACTATAGAAGGAACTTCTCAAATAGGAATGTCTTCAAGAGATTTAAAAGATGAAGAAAAAGGTGCTGGATTAAAAGAGACGGAAATAGCGATTGATGGAATATCTATAATAACAAATAAATCTAATGAAGTAAAAAATCTAACATTACAGCAAATAAAAGATATATATACTGGAAAGATAACTAACTGGAAAGAAGTTGGAGGAAAAGATGCTACAATAGTCGTTTTATCAAGAGAAGACGGATCTGGGACAAGAGATGGATTCCAAGAAAAAGTTGGATTTGAATCAGAAGAATTAGTAAAAGATGCTCAAATAAGTGATGGATCTGGTAATATAAAGTCAACTGTTGAAGGAAATGAAAATGCAATAGGATATATATCTTATGGATATGTGGATGATGCTATAAATGCTTTAACTGTTGATGGTGTAGAATTAACAGCAGAAAATGTAAAATCTGACAAGTATCCAATAGCAAGACCCTTCATATTAGTTAATTTAGAAGATAAAGTATCTGAAGAAGGAACTAAATTAATTGACTTTATATTAAGTGATGAGGGTCAATCTATAATGGAGGATAAAGGTTTCATAAGAATAAAATAAAAATAATAAAAAGGCTATCTTACAAGTTAGCCTTTTTATTATTTTTATTTATAATTTATAATGAAAAATATAATTTTTTTGTTATAATATCTGGATAAGATAAAAACTATATCTTGTAAAATATAATATAAAGAGGGGCAAAATGAAAAGAACAATAATTAATTATAGTAAATTTATACTTTCATTTTTCTTAGTTTCATTATTATTTACTATTAATGTCAATTCTCAAAGTAAGAAAAATATATTATATATAAGCTCAGGAACTGCTACTTATGGATCCACTCATGATCAGATGGAAGGATTTAATGATTCTATAAGAAATAACTATGAAGTTTATTTTGAACATATGAATAGTTTAAAATATCCAAGCAAAGAACATGAAGATGATTTTTACTCGCTATTAAAATCTAAATTGAAAATATATCCGCATTTTGATGCTATTGTATTGTCTGATGATGTAGCAGCATTATTTGCTATTAAACATAAACATTTATTTAAAGATACACCAATGTTTTTAACTAGTGTAAATAGTAGAGAAGTAATAAATAAGGCAAAATCAATAGGCGTAGAATGTATAATAGAAGAGAATTTACCTGTATCACAAAATATAAATATTATAGGGGATATTTATGCAAAAAAAAATAATAAAACTAATTTGATATTAGTAACAGGTCCAGATGATATTTATTCAAAAGAAATTGAAGAATTTTATTCTTTAAAAAATAAATACAAAAATTTTAATTTTAAGAATGTTACATTGTTATTTAAAGATGAAAAAGAAGTAAATGATAAGTTAAAAGAATTTAATAAAAATAAAGATATACTATTTTTTTTAATGCCAACGAGTTCATCTAATTCTAAAAAGTTTAGTGATTCAGAAACGAATTTTAGCTCTATAAATCAAATTATAAAAGCTATAAAAAACTCGACTGATGCACCAATATTTACAAGCGTAAGCAAAGGGGTAGAATTTGGTATGGTAGGTGGATATACTGTAGACTTATACAAACAAGGAAAAATTACAGGTGACATAGTAAATGCATTTTTTGATGGAGAAAAAAATATACCTAGCATAGTTAAAGGAGATGACACAAATAGATTAGTATTTAACTATAAAGAGTTACTTAATCATAATATAAGTAGAAGCAAAATTCCAAAAGATGCAGAATTAGCGTTAAAACCAGATTCTGTATTAAGTAAGTATAAAGACATAATAATACCATTAGTTATAACATTTATTATAATTAGTATATTTTCAATTGCACATTATATTCTGACTATAAAAGCTAATAAAAAATTAAAAGAAGCTAAAAAGATAGCAGAAGATGCAAATAGACTAAAAGATAATTTTATTTCAAATATAAGCCATGAGCTTAGGACACCTGTTAATGTAATATTTTCAACAACACAGTTAATGAAGAAAAATATAAATAGTAACAAAGATATAAATGTAGAAGGTATTTACTCTAATATTAATATGATTGAGCAAAATTCATATAGGTTAACTCGATTAATTAATAATATTATAGATGTTACAAAATCAGATATAGGTGAAAAGTCTTTAATACTTCAAAATGTGGAGATAATAGGATTAATAGAGAATGCAGTATTATCAGTAGTTCCATTTGCTAAATCAAAAAATATAAATATTATATTTGATACAGAATATGAAGAATTAATAATGGCTGTAGATATAGATAAAATTGATAGGACAATGTTGAACTTACTTTCTAATGCTATAAAGTTTTCACATAATGGAGGAGATGTATTGGTAAATCTTACTTGTGAGAAAGATAATTTAATTATAGAAATAACAGATTTTGGGGTCGGGATATCAGATGAAAATATAAAATTTATATTTGAAAAATTTACACAAATAGATAATGGATTAACAAGACTGAATGAAGGTAGTGGTATAGGTCTATCACTTGTTAAATCATTTATAAAAATGCATAAAGGATCTATAAATGTGAAATCAAAGTTAGGTGAAGGAACAACATTTAAAATTAATATACCAATGTATATTATTGAGAATGGAAAAATAATTTATAATTTTTCTGAGATAAGTAGTACGTATATAGAACTTTCTGATATATATATTTAGTATAAAAATACATAATAAAATTAAATAAATTACTATAGATATGGAGAAGGTTACTCAATACAAATACTAACTCCATATCTTTTTTTATGTTAAATATATATAAATTATAGTAAACGAACTTAATAATAAAGGTATAAAAACTATTAAATAAGTTAACAA
>CALESE010000145.1 GCA_937907205.1 uncultured Romboutsia sp.
AGCATCATCTGAATTTAAACCTATAATTTCTAAACCTAAGCTCTTATGAATAGATTTAAAATATCTTCCAATATGACCTCTCATAGGGTTCATTCTATCATTATTTGTTAGAGGAATTTGCAAAAATTCATCGAATGAAGAAAGGGAAAATATAGAACTAATATCTAGAGAATTAATTTTAAATAATAGTTGTTGCTTTACTTGTTGAAACGTATTTGTCATGTTAATGACCTCCTTTTTAATATTTTAAAATAAAGTCGCACACATACACTACATAAATTAGAGTAAAATTTTTTAGGAGATTATTCCTTAAAAAATTCTTTATAATATGCATAAACTACATATTTGATTATATAACTTATCTTTAAAGGTCTTAAATTTTGCTCAGACATGAATAATGTAGAATAATTTTTCAAACCATCTATAACATCTTTACGAAGATATAGTTTTGGAGTAAGAGAACCAATATCGATAACATTTTTATTATCAATAGGAATTTCATTTTCTAACAAATTCATCCATTGTTCAAGAGTAAGATGTTTAGTTTTTAAAAAAGCAGTTTCAATAATACTAGAAGATGATACTTTAAGTATTATAGTTGTAGATATACCTTCAAGTTCATATTTAAAAGCGTTTAAAATAGAATCTTCAATCTTTGTAATTAATGAATTATTTAAATTGGTTTCTAGCTTTGTTTCAAGTTCTTTTTGAATAAGTAAAATTAAATATTTAGCTTCATAAGATAAGCGTACATTAAAGTAATCTCTGTTAATAGTTACTACCTCCTTTAAATATAGTATATTAGTACGACATTTATTTATTAAATAAATTATAATATCTAAATATAACTAAGTCAAGGGGAAAAATAAAAATTGCAACCTTTTTGCAACCAATGCAAATAATCTATAATAAAAAAGTATAAATTTAAAAGATATAAAATTAGTTAAATAAACATATACAAACCAAATAAACATACAATGCAATAGAGTGGGAGTAACAAAATAAAAATTTCTATATATTATCGAGGTAGGATTATTGATCTTTTACCTCGATAATATATTTTAAAGAGAATTTTACTAAATTTAAGAAAATATAATTAAAAATAGTTTTTCCCTTATGAAAAATATAAATATATAGAATATAAATTAAAAATAATATGCAAAATATATACATATATTTTATTCAAGACTTAACACATTAGGAGGAAAAAATGAAATTTAAAAAATTATTATCATTAGGAACGTCTATAATAATAGCATCTTCTATGTTAGTTGGATGTGGAAATGGTTCTGAAGGTAAGGGAGCTAAGAAAACCGTGAAAGTAGGTATGGTTGCTGATGTCGGCGGTATAAATGATGAGTCTTTTAATCAATCTGCATGGGAAGGTTTACAAAAAGCTAAAAAAGATTTAGGTATAGAAATAAAGGTTATAGAGTCAAAACAACAATCTGATTATATACAAAACATAGAAACTATGGTTGATGATGGAATGGATTTAATTATAGGTGTAGGGTACACTATGGCTGAAGATATAAAGACAGAAGCTAATAACTATCCAGAACAACAATTTGCTATAATAGATGAAACTTATGAAGATATACCTAAAAATGTAACACCTATATTATTTAGGGAAAATGAAGCAGCTTATCTAACAGGACTTATAGCTGGTAGAATGACTAAAACTAATCAAGTTGGATTTATTGGTGGAATGGATTCAGCTGTTGTTAATAGATTTGAGTATGGGTATAAGTATGGAGTTAATGAAGCTAACAAGGATGCACAAATAAAAACTCAATATGCAGGAACATTTGGGGATGCAGCTAAAGGAAAATCTATAGCTAATCAAATGTATAGTGGTGGAGCAGATATAATACTTTCTGCTGCAGGTGGAACTGGTTTAGGTGCTATAGAATCGGCTAAAGAGCAAAATAAATATGCTATAGGTGTTGACATGGACCAAAGTAAATTAGCTCCAGATAATGTGTTAACTTCAGCATTAAAGAAAGTTGATGTTGGTGTATATGATACAGTTAAAGCCTTTGTAGATGGAAGTTTAAAAGGTGGAGAAACTAAAATATATGGATTAAAACAAGATGGTGTAGGTATACCTGAAACTACTAAAAACTTAGTTACACAAGATATATTAGATTATGTAAATTCTCAAATAGAAAAAGTAAAATCAGGAGATATAAAGGTTCCTTCGACTAAAGAAGAATATAATAAAATGCAAAAATAAATACTTAAAATCACAACCAATTTGGTTGTGATTTTTTATTTGTATTTTTATCTTTAGAAACTTCTATAAAATAATATACATTGTATTACATAGTATTAAATATTATAATATTAATATATAATACTATGTATATTATAGTACTTATTATATTATTTAATAAATGGAGATGTTTTAGTGGAATTGAATAAGGAAATGTTGAAGGGACATATTGATACACTGATACTATCTATATTGAAAGAGAAAGATTGCTATGGATATGAAGTTGGTAAAATTGTTAGAAGTAAATCAAATGGTATTTTTGAATTTAAAGAAGATATTAAATAATATACACTATGTATAATCAAAGAAAGAGTAGGTTTTTATAAAAATCTACTCTTTTTGGTTTGGTTTAATATGAAACTATTACTATGGTTTTGATTCTTACCTTAATTTTTGAATATCAAAATAAAAATATTAATGTAAATTTTATAACGAACATTATTTTAATAAAATTATATTAAAGTTAAAAAAGTTCTTGTTAAAATAGAAACTATAATATATAATAGTAATATAAAGTTAACTATATTACGAACTATTTTAAATATAGAACATAAAATTGGGAGGGAATATATGGAGATAACTCAATCAACTAACAAAAGTATATTAGACAAGGTATTTAAACTATCAGAAAATAATACAACTGTAAAAACTGAAATAATAGCAGGAATTACAACATTTATGACAATGGCATATATACTAGTTGTTAATGCCAATATATTATCAGATGCAGGGATGGATAAGGAAGCAGTATTTGCTGCCACTGCAATAGCAGCATTTATAGGAAGTTGTGTTATGGGGATTTTAGCAAATTATCCAATAGCATTAGCACCAGGTATGGGACTTAATGCATTTTTTGCTTATACAGTGGTTTTATCAATGGGATATGACTGGCAATTTGCGCTATGTGCAGTTTTAATAGAAGGAATTATATTTATATTACTTACAATAACTAATGTTAGGGAAAAAATAATAGACTGTATACCATCAGTTCTTAAACATGCGGTTACGGCAGGTATAGGATTATTTATAGCATTTATAGGGTTATCAAATGCAGGAATTGTTGTAAATGGAGATACAATACTTGCATTAGGAAACTTAAAAGATCCGTTAGTACTATTAACAATAGCAGGATTATTATTAGCGGCAGTATTAATAGCTAGAAATGTAAAGGGAGCATTCCTTTTAGCAATGATATTAATATCAGCAGTAGGTATGGTAGCAGGATTAGTAGCCTTACCTCAAGGAATAGTATCAGCAGCTCCATCATTAAAGCCTGTATTTTTACAAGCTTTATCAGTTTCTCCAAGTGAGATATTTAGCCTAAATATGGTAGTAGTAGTATTTACATTCTTATTTGTTGATTTATTTGATACAGTAGGATGTTTGGTAGGAGTAGCGTCAAAAGGAAATATGTTAGATGAAAAAGGTAAGTTACCAAGAGCTAAAGAAGCATTATTTGCAGATGCAGTAGCAACTACTACTGGAGCATTGCTTGGGACTTCTACAGTTACAGCATATGTTGAAAGTGCAGCAGGAATAGGTGAAGGTGGTAAAACTGGTTTAACGGCAGTTACTACAGGAATATTATTCTTATTATCTTTATTCTTTGCACCAGTGTTTACATCAATACCAACTCAAGCAACAGCACCAGTACTTATAATAGTAGGTGTTATGATGGCAAGTTCTCTTAAAGAAATAGACTTTGGTGATTTTACAAATGCTATACCGGCATTCTTAACATTTACAATGATGCCACTTGCTTACAGTATAGCAGATGGAATAATATTTGGTATAATATCATTCACAGTATTAAAGTTAGCAACTAATAAAAGTAAAGAAGTTAACTTATCATTAATATTACTTTCAATATTATTTATAGCTAAATTTGTGTTATTAAAATAAATTATTTCTAATTTTAAATAGTAAAATAAATCCCTTTTAGGGATTTATTTTTTGTTTAAAATTAAATATATTAACGAATTATACATAAAAAATTAAAATTAACGTTTATATAAGTACTAACAATAAAAAATTAAAATTAAAAAATGTATTGCAAAAATATGGATAATAATATATTATTTAAATGTAATATTCATATAATATACCGAACAATTTTTAAGTTATCAACAAAAAAAGGGGGTTATTATGAAAGTAGCAGTAATTATGGGTTCTAAATCAGATTATCCTAAACTAGAAGAAGGGATAGAATTATTAGAAAGATATGGAGTTGAAGTTGTTATAAGAGCATTATCAGCGCATAGGACTCCAAAACAATTAATACAATTCTTAGAAGAAATAGAAAATGATACTGATGTGATAATAGCAGCAGCAGGGAAAGCAGCACATCTACCAGGGGTAATAGCAGCACATACATTGATACCTGTAGTTGGTTTACCAATAAAATCATCAACTATGGATGGCCTAGATTCACTTTTATCAATAGTTCAAATGCCAAAGGGGATTCCAGTAGCAACAGTTACTATAGACTTAGGGTTAAATGCAGCATTAATGGCACTTCAAATAATGAGTATAAAATATCCAGTTTTAAAAGAAAACTTAAAGTTATATAGAGAAGAAATGGAAGCAAAAGTATTAGAAGATGATAAAAACTTAAGGGGGAAATAATTATGTTATTATACGAGGGAAAAGCAAAACAAATATATTCTACAGAAAATGAAAATGAATTTATAGTTTATTTTAAGGATGATGCAACAGCATTTAATGGAGAAAAGAAAGCAGAAATATTATCTAAAGGAATCTTAAATAACAAAATATCAACAATAATATTTGAAATGTTACACGATAAACATATTCAAACACACTTCATAAAGAACTTATCAGAAAGAGAGATGTTAGTAAAAAAAGTCGAAATTTTACCACTAGAAGTAATAGTAAGAAATATAACAGCAGGGTCATTCTGTAAAAGAGTAGGGATAGAAGAAGGTTTAGTTTTAGACGAGCCTATATTTGAAATATGCTATAAAAATGATGAATATTGTGATCCAATGTTAAATGATGACCATGCAGTAGCTATGAAGTTAGCAACTAGAGAAGAATTAAAATTTTTAAAAGAAGAAACTTTAAAAATAAATGAAGTTATGAAAGAGTTCTTCTTAAAAATTGGATTAAAATTAGTTGATTTTAAACTAGAATTTGGAAAGGATGCTAAAGGAAATATAATTTTAGCAGATGAAATATCTCCTGACACTTGCAGACTTTGGGATGTAGACACAAATGAAAAATTAGATAAAGATAGATTTAGAATAGATCTTGGAGACTTAGTACAAGGGTACAAAGAAGTTCTTGCAAGAATGAGTGCTAATTAGGGGGAACTTTTTATGTGTGGAGTTGTAGGTATTTATTCTAATAAAGAAATATCTAAGGAACTATACTATTCTTTATATTCAATGCAGCATAGAGGTCAAGAAAGTTGTGGTCTTGCTGTATCAGATGGCAAAGATATTAATTATAAAAAAGGAATGGGATTAGTTGGAGATATATTTACCGAAAAAGAATTAAAAAAATTGACTGGAACAATGGGGATAGGTCATGTAAGATACTCAACGGCAGGAGGGAGTCATTTAGCAAACTGTCAGCCATTAGTTGGTAGTTGTAGAAAGAGAAAATTAGCTCTTGCCCATAATGGTAATTTAGTAAATGCAAATTATTTAAAAGATATGTTAGAAGAGGATGGATATATGTTCCAAGCTAATTCGGACACAGAAGTAATATTATACATACTAGCTAGATATTACAAGGGAGATATAGTTGAAAGCTTAAAACTTACGATGGATTATATAAAGGGTGCTTATTCTCTTGTAATAATGGGAGAAGAAGAACTTGTAGCTGTAAGAGATCCACATGGTTTTAGACCTATTGTATTAGGTAAAAGAGGGGATGATTTTATATTTGCATCTGAAAATGCAGCGATAGATATACTTGGTGGAGAAGTTATAAGAGACGTAGAACCAGGAGAGATAATAGTTGTTAAGGATGGCGAAATGAAATCATATCACTATTCTGAAAACTATAAACCACTAAAGAAAAGTTGTATATTTGAACATATTTACTTTGCTAGAAATGATGCAACCATAGATAAAGTAAATGCGTATGATTTTAGAATAAAATGCGGAGAGATGTTATATAAAAATGATAGTATAAAAGCTGATATAGTTGTTCCAGTTCCAGACTCTGGATGGCCAGGAGCGATAGGTTATTCAAATATAAGTGGTGTACCTCTTACTGAAGGATTAGTTAAAAATAGATATATTGGAAGAACATTTATAAAACCTACTCAAGAAGAAAGAGAGATAGGTGTAAAAATAAAACTAAATCCATTATCTAGTATAGTGAAAGGAAAATCAGTTGTATTAGTTGATGACTCAATAGTTAGAGGTACAACATCTAAATTAATAATAAAATCATTAAGAGACGCGGGAGCAAGTGAAATACATCTAAGGATAACATCACCACCAGTTAAATACTCTTGTTACTATGGGATAGATACGCCAAAGCGTTCAAATCTAATTGCATCTCAAAATTCAATTGAAGAAATAAAAGATTATATAGGATGTGACTCTTTAGAGTTTTTAAGTATAGAAGGAATGTTAGAAGCTACGGAAAATAAATCAACATTCTGTAAAGCTTGTTTTGATGGAGAATATCCAGTAAAAAAAATCGATAGGGAGGAACTACTTTCATGTTAACTTACAAACAATCAGGAGTAGATATAGATGAAGGAAACAGAGCAGTAGATCTTATAAAAAGGAAAGTAAAATCTACTTATGATAATAATGTAATAGGGGATTTAGGTAACTTTAGTGGTTTATATAGTTTAAAAGATTTCTTAACTATGAAGGAGCCAGTTTTACTTTCATCTACTGATGGAGTTGGAACAAAATTGAAGATAGCTCAAATGTTAGATAAACATGATACTGTTGGTATAGATTTAGTTGCAATGTGTGTTAATGATTTAATATGCCAAGGTGCAAAACCATTATTTTTCTTAGATTACATAGCTACAGGTAAGTTAGCAGCAGAGCAAGTTGAAAAAATCGTAGGAGGTATAGTTGACGGATGTAAATTATCTGGATGTGCATTAGTAGGTGGAGAAACTGCTGAAATGCCTGGTATGTACAGTAATGATGAATATGATTTAGCTGGTTTTTCAGTTGGTATAGCAGATAGAGAAAAAATAGTATATGGTAAAAATGTAAAAAATGGAGATGTTCTAATAGGAATTTCATCAAGTGGGGTTCATAGTAATGGATTTTCATTTGTAAGAAAAATATTCTTAGATAAATTTAATTATAATTTAGAAGAATATATAGAAGAATTAGGCATGACATTAGGAGAAGCTCTTTTAACGCCAACTAAAATATATGTGAAATTAGTAATGGATTTACTTAAAGAATATGAAATAAAATCAATAGCTCATATAACTGGCGGAGGAGTAATAGAAAATATACCAAGGGTAATACCAAAAGGATTAGGTATAGATATAAATAAAAATTCTTGGGATAAACCAGCTATATTCAAAATGATAGAAAACTTTGATTGTATAGAAGAAAAAGAACTTCATAAAAGTTTTAATATGGGGATTGGTTTGGTATTAGTAGTTAGCAAAGAAGATGCTCAAGGTGTAGTTGATTTTATTAATAATAGAGAAGATAAACTTCAAGTTGAAATAGATGATAAATATGAAGAATTATTAAAAGATAAAGCTTACATAATTGGTGAGATTGTAGATACTCACGAAGGAGTACGTTTATGCTAAATATAGGAGTTTTAATATCTGGTAGAGGAACAAATCTACAAGTTATAATAGATGAAACTAAATTTAGAAATATAAATGGGTGTGTAAAAGTAGTTATTTCAAATAAAGAAAATGCTTATGGACTAGAAAGAGCAAGGCATAATAATATAGATGCAATATATGAAACGGATGAAGATAAAATAATAGAAATATTAAAAGAATGTAAAGTTGATTTAATAGTTTTAGCAGGGTATCTAAAAATAATTAGTCCAAAATTCGTAAATGAGTTTAAAAATAAGATAATAAATATTCATCCATCATTAATACCTTCTTTTTGCGGAGAAGGATACTATGGTCAAAGAGTGCATCAAGGGGTTATTGATTATGGAGTGAAAGTAACTGGTGCTACAGTTCATTTTGTAGATGAAGGTACTGATACGGGAGCAATAATAATGCAAGAAAGTGTAATGGTTAAAGATGATGATGATTCACTATCTTTAGCTAAGAGAGTGTTGGAAGTTGAACACAAAATACTGAGAAAAAGTATAAAGCTATTTTGTGAAGGTAAGTTAAGTATTCAGGGTAGGAGAGTGTTTATAGATGAGTAAAAGAGCATTAATAAGTGTAACAGATAAAACAGGTGTAGTGGATTTTGCTAGAGAGTTAAATAATCTAGGGTATGAAATTATATCTACAGGAAATACATATAAGATATTAAGAGAAAATGGTGTTAATGCAATCACAATAGATGAAGTTACAAAATTCCCAGAAATGTTAGACGGTAGAGTTAAAACACTAAATCCATATATACATGGAGGGATTCTTTATAAAAGAGATAACAAATATCATGTAGATACAGTAAATGAATATAATATAGAATCAATAGATATAGTGGTAGTTAATTTATATGATTTTGAAGGAACTTTAAAAAGTGGAAAAAGTCACGATGTAGTGATTGAAAATATAGATATTGGTGGACCATCTATGATTCGTTCGGCGGCGAAAAATTATAAAGATGTGACAGTAGTAGTAGATATAAATGACTACAATATGATAATAGAAAAGTTAAAAAATAATGATTTAACTTTAGAAGATAGAAAAAAATTATCATATAAAGCATTTTCTAAAACTGCAAGATATGATGCACTTATAAGCAGCTATTTTGCTGGTGAAGTAGGAGATACTTACCCAGAAATACTTAACTTAACATTCACTAAAGAACAAATACTAAGATATGGAGAAAATCCACATCAAAATGGAGTTTTATATAGTCAATCAAATGCAAATAATTTGATATTAAATTATGAACAATTAAATGGAAAAGAGTTATCTTTTAATAATATAAATGATCTACATGCTTGCTTAGAAGTAATGAGAGAATTTAAAGATAGCGAAGATGTATTAGCCGTTGCTATAAAGCATACTAATCCATGTGGGGTAGGATTAGGTAAAGATAGTTTTGAAGCATATACTAAATGCTATGAATCAGATACAATTTCTATATTTGGTGGAATAGTTGGATTAACTTCAAAAGTAGATGAAGATACTGCTAAAAAAATGAGTGAAATATTTTTGGAAATAGTTGTAGCTTACGATTTTACACCAGAAGCTTTAGAAGTTCTAAAGAAAAAGAAAAATTTAAGAGTTTTAAAACTACAAAAAATAGAAGGTAGTCTTCAGGCATATGATATGAAATATTTAGATGGAAAATTATTAATTCAAGATAAAGATAATAAAGTTATAGGTAAATATGAAACTGTTACAAAGATAGAGCCAACTAAAAAACAACTTCAAGATATGGAGTTTGGAATGAGAGTAGTTAAGAATATGAAATCAAATGCGATTGTTATAGTAAAAGATGGTCAAACTTTAGCTTTAGGATGTGGACAAACATCTAGAATATGGGCTCTTAAAAATGCTTTAGAAAATAATAAAGATAAAGATTTCAAAGGTGCAATATTAGCATCAGATGCATTTTTCCCATTTGATGATTGTATAACTTTAGCTCATGAATATGGAATAGATGCAGTTGTACAACCAGGTGGCTCAATAAATGATAAATCTTCGGTAGAAGTTTGTGACAAATATAATATGACAATGGTGTTTACAGGTATAAGACACTTTAAACACTAGGGGGTAAATATATGAAGGTATTAATTATAGGTAGCGGTGGTAGAGAACACGCTATTGCTTGGAAATTAAGTAGTGAAAATAATGTGAAAAAAATATACTGTGCACCAGGTAATGCGGGAATAGCTGACGTTGCTCAGTGTTTAAATATAGATGATAGTGATATAGATTCTTTAGTTAAGTTTGCTAAAGAAAATAATATTGACTTAACAATTGTTGGTCCAGAAGTGCCATTAGTTAATGGGGTAGTAGATGAGTTTGAAAAAGAAAACTTGAGAATATTTGGTCCGAACCAAAAATGCTCACAGCTTGAAGGAAGTAAAGCATTTTGTAAGGATTTTATGGTAAGGCATGAGATACCAACAGCAAAGTATAAAGAGTATACGGATTTAGAAAAAGCGATAAATGAGATAGATAGATTTGGGTACCCAGTAGTTATAAAAGTTGATGGATTAGCATCTGGTAAGGGTGTTGTTATTTCACAAAATAGAGAAGATGCAATATCTACTCTTAGGGAAATTATGGAAGACAAAAGGTTTGGAACTGCTGGAGATAAGATAGTAGTTGAAGAATTTTTAAAAGGAATAGAAACATCAATATTAGCTTTTGTAGACAATGACACTATTGTGCCTATGGTAAGTGCAAAAGATCATAAAAAGGTATTTAATAATGAAAAGGGAGCTAATACAGGAGGTATGGGTACTTTTTCTCCGAGTGAAATATATACTAATGAATTAGCTGAAGAAATTAGAGTTAATGTATTACAAAAGACTTTAGAAGGATTTAAAAAAGATAACTTAAATTATAAAGGAATTTTGTTTGTAGGTCTTATGATAACTAATGAAGGCGCTAAAGTTCTTGAGTATAATGTTAGATTTGGAGATCCAGAAACTCAATCGGTATTATTCAGATTAGAAAGTAATCTTAGTCAGATAATGGACTCAATTATAGATAATAACCTTAAAAATATAGATATAAAGTATAGTGAAGAAGAAGCTGTATGTGTAATGTTAACTTCTGGAGGGTATCCAGAAGTTTATGAAAAGGGAAAAATAATAACTGGATTAGATAAATTGGATAAGGATATAGTTGTTTTCCATAGTGGAACTAAATTAGTAGATAATAATTTAGTTACTAATGGGGGAAGAGTGATAGGTATAACGGCTAAAGATAAAACTGTAAAAAATGCAGCTCAAAAAGTTTATGAAAATATAAAAAGAGTAAATTTTGAAGGAATGCATTATAGAACTGATATAGGTATTTAATTTCTAATAAAAGGGAGATATTATATGTTAAGTGTAGCAATAGATACTTCTTATGTAAAAAGGGTGTTAGTAGAAAAGAGAGAAGGTTTTGACATAGAGTCTAAAGCATTAAAAAAAGACTTAATAGAAAGTCTTCATATAAATACTATAGATAATATAAGAATTTTAAATAGATATGATATAGAAGGAATAGATGGAGAAGTATATTTAAACGCTTGTAAAACTATATTCTCAGAACCTAATATAGATATTGTTTATCATGAAACATTAGAGAATATAAGTGGAGAAAGAGTATTTGCCATAGAATACTTACCAGGCCAATATGACCAAAGAGGTGATTGGGCAGCCCAATGTATACAAATAGTAAATCAAGGTATAAGACCTATTGTTAATACAGCAAAAGTATATATATTAAGTGGAAATATTTCTAATGAAGATTTTGAAAAAATTAAAGCGTACTGTATAAATACGGTAGATAGTAGGGAAGCATCTCTTGAAAAACCGAAGTCCTTAAAAATAGAAACAAAAATTCCTAAAAAAGTGGAAATACTAGGTGGTTTTATAGAATTAAGCTTGAAAGGATTAGAGGAATTTTTAAGTGATAATAGCCTAGCCATGACTATAGGAGATTTAGAACATATACAAAATTACTTTAAAAATACTGAAAAAAGAAATCCTACTATAACTGAAATAAAAGTATTAGATACATATTGGTCAGATCATTGTAGACATACTACTTTTATGACTCAAATAGAAAATGTAGAGATAGAAGATGGACAGTACAATGAGATAATAAAAGAAGCATATAATATGTACTTAGACTCTAGAAAAAATATTTATGTAGATAAACAAAAAGATATATGCTTGATGGACATAGCAACTATTGCTATGAAGGAATTAAGAAAAAAAGGTAAATTAGAAGATTTAGATTTAAGTGAAGAAATAAATGCTTGTAGTATAAATGTTGATGTTAATATTGATGGAAAGATAGAAAAGTACTTAGTAATGTTTAAAAATGAAACACATAACCATCCAACAGAGATAGAGCCGTTTGGTGGAGCAGCAACTTGTTTAGGTGGAGCTATAAGAGATCCATTATCAGGAAGAAGCTATGTTTATCAAGCTATGAGAGTTACAGGAAGTGCAGATCCAAGAACTTCTGTGAAAGATACTTTACCTGGAAAACTTACACAAAAGAAGATAACTACAGGTGCAGCTAATGGATATAGTTCATATGGGAACCAAATAGGATTAGCGACAGGGCAAGTTGTAGAAGTTTATGATGAAGACTTTGTTGCAAAAAGGATGGAAGTTGGAGCTGTAATAGCAGCAGCACCCAAAGAGAATGTAGTAAGAGAAATGCCTAAACCTGGAGATATAGTAGTTTTATTAGGTGGAAAAACAGGAAGAGATGGATGTGGTGGAGCTATAGGCTCATCTAAAGAACATAGTGAAGAATCTATACTTACTTGTAGTGCAGAAGTACAAAAAGGTGATGCACCTAATGAAAGAAAAATACAAAGATTTTTCAGAAATAAAGAAGTAGCACAAATGATAAAAAGATGTAATGATTTTGGTGCAGGAGGAGTTTGTGTTGCTATAGGAGAAATAGCTGATAGCTTAGATATAAACTTAAACTTAGTTCCTAAAAAATATGATGGTCTTGATGGAACTGAAATAGCTATATCAGAATCTCAAGAGAGAATGGCAGTAGTAATAAACAATGACAATAAGTATAAATTTATAGAATTAGCAAAAGAAGAAAGCTTAGAAGCAACTCATGTAGCTACTGTAACTGATAGTGGATATATGAGAATGTTCTGGAATGATACACCTATAGTAAATATAAGTAGAGAATTTTTAGAAACTAATGGAATTAAGCAAAAAACAAATGTGCATATAGCTAAAGTAAATGAAGAAAATACATTCTTTAATACTTTAAATAAGGAACTAGAAGAAGTTGCATTAACAGCAGATTTAAAAGAAAGATTTATAAATGTGTTAAGTGATTTGAATGTGTGTTCTCAAAAAGGATTAGTTGAAAAGTTTGATAGTAGTATAGGTGCTAGTACGGTTTTAATGCCTTTTGGTGGAAAATACCAAGCAACACCAACTCAAGGTATGGTATCAAAAATTCCTGTACTAAATGGTGAAACTAATACTTCAACTATAATGACTTATGGATATAATCCTAAAATAGGTAAATGGAGCCCATTCCATGGTGCTTTATATGCAGTAGTTGAATCTGTATGCAAAGTTGTTTCTATTGGGGGTAATTATGAGAATATAAGGCTTACTTTCCAAGAATATTTTGAAAAACTTGGAGATAACCCAATTAGATGGGGCAAACCATTTGCAGCATTATTAGGTGCATATTATGCTCAAAATAAATTACAAATACCTGCAATTGGTGGTAAAGACAGTATGTCAGGAACATTTAAAGATATAGATGTACCACCAACATTAGTATCATTTGCTGTTGATACTGTTGATGCAGAAAATGTAATATCACCAGAGTTTAAGAAAAGTAATTCACAAGTTGTTATGTTATACACAGATAAGCTAGATAATGGCATTATAGATTTTGATAATTTAAAGAAAAATTTATCTAAAGTAAATGAACTTATACACAATAATCAAGTGTTATCAACATATGCACTTGGGTATGGTGGAATATGTGAAGCCATAAGTAAGATGGCATTTGGTAATAAAATAGGATTTGAATTGAATAATGAAATTCAAAATTTATTTGTACCTGCTTACGGAAGTATAGTGCTTGAATTAACTGAAAATGATTTAAGTATGTTAGATGGATATAATTACAAAGTATTAGGTAAAACAATATCTGAAGAAGTTATAAAAATAAATGAAGAAGAAATATTTTTAGAAGATATATATAATGAGTATTGTGGCGTTTTAGAATCAATATTCCCAACTAAATCAATTGAACTAAAGAAAAAAATAGAGACTATAAATTATATATCACAAGGTAAAGCTAAAAAATCATCAATAACTATAGCCAAGCCTAGAGTATTTATACCAACATTCCCTGGAACAAACTGTGAATATGATTTATCTAAATCCTTTGAAAATGCTGGAGCTAAAAGCAGTATAAAAGTATTTAGAAACTTAACAGATAAAGATATAGAGGAATCTATAGACTCTATAGTTAAAGAAATTAGAAAATCACAGATAATAATGTTACCAGGTGGATTTAGTGCTGGAGATGAACCAGATGGATCAGGCAAATTTATAGCGACTGTATTTAGAAATCCTAAAGTTGCTGAAGCAGTAAATGAATTTTTAACTAAACAAGATGGACTTATGCTAGGAATATGTAATGGATTCCAAGCTCTTATAAAGTTAGGTTTATTGCCTTTTGGAGAAATAAGAGATATAGATAAAGATGCTCCTACATTAACTTATAATAATATAGGTAGACACCAATCTAAAGTAGTTAGAACAAGAATAGCATCTAATAAATCACCGTGGCTAACTAATAATGAAGTTGGAGATATACATAGTATAGCTATATCTCATGGTGAAGGTAGATTTGTGGCTAATGAAGATGTAATGGAAAAACTAATAGCGAATGGACAAATAGCAACTCAATATGTAGATTTTAATGATGAAGCTACATATGATATAGATTTTAATCCGAATGGTTCATTTTATGGAGTAGAAGGGATAACTAGCTTAGATGGTAGAATATTTGGTAAGATGGGGCATTCTGAAAGGATAGGAAATAATGTAATGAAAAATATATTAGGTGAAAAAGATCAAAAAATATTTGAATCAGGAGTTAATTATTTTAAATAACAAAAAATGAGTAGCTAATTAGCTACTCATTTTTTGTTAAGATATTCTTTTTGTTTCAGTTACATTATTTTCTTTGTTTATTTTTATTATAGACATAGAAGCATATATTAATCCACCATATGCTAGTATAGCATATAATATAGTTACCCACCATGCAGTTGCCCATCCAAGTCTATCAACTATAAATCCAAATATAGGAGTACCAACAGCAAATCCTAAAGCAAAGAATATTTGAACTACACCTAATATAGTACCGTAATCTCTATCTCCAAATAATGTACCAGTCATATAAGAAGGTCCCATTATATATGAGAACATAGCAATACCAAAACCAAAAGAGAATAAATATCCAAGTGTATTAAATTGATGAATAAACAGTAAAGATAATACAGCTATTATAACTAATATACCTGCTAATAAATATGATTTGGCCAAACCAAGTTTATCAAATAAAATACCTCCTAGTAAGTTACCAAATATTGAAAAGAATCCGAAAGCTGCTGCTATTGTTGCAGATGATATTAATAAATCTCCAGATTCTTCTAATGATTGTAGATAAGGTATAAATTGTAAAGCCATAGCACTAACGTATAATCCTACGAATATAAATGCTATACCTATTACCCAGAATGATGTCATTTTAGTAACTTCTCCTAAAGTATATCCCCAATGATGAGAACTTGTCTTAACAGCTTCTTCACTAGTTTTTTTCTTTTTAGGTACATAAGCATCTATTTCAGATTTTGACTTTGGCATTCTTACAAAGAATATAGATACTATTAAAGATACAACTAATGCTAAAATACCAAATCTTAAATAAGCACCTTTGTATCCAATATTAGGATCATTTAGCCAATCGCCAGCAATTATTTGTAATACTATATTACCAATTCCTGCACCAGAGAAAGCAATTCCCAATGCTAGACCTTTATTATGCTTAAACCAAGCATTTATAAGTGTAGGAACACCTATAGCTGATATAGTAGCAGTACCTACTTGAACTATTGCAGCTATTGCATAATAAGCATATAAGTTTCCTCCTGCAAAAGAGTAAAGCATAAATCCTCCTCCAAGTAATATAGAACCAACTATATAAAGAAGCTTTACATTTACTTTAGGGTTAGAAAATAATTTTCCTATAAATGGAGAACATACGGCTGAAACTATAGTACCTATTGTGAATATTAATGAGAATGAAGCTAATGTAAATCCTTCACCTTTTACAACAAAGTTTGTAAATGCGGGTGGTATATTAGATGATACACCAAAAGGTATTGCTTGTATAATCATACATACTGCAACTATGACCCAGCCATAGAAAAAGTTACTTTTTTTATTTGAGTCATTAGAATTCATAATATAAAATCCTCCTTAACTTAAATTAAATATACATTTTATTATAAAAATAATATATTATTTCGATTGTATTTATATTTAACATAATTAAATCAAAAAATACATTATAAAAATTATTTATTAGAATAACTTAAAATAATAGATAATTAATTTAAATTTAGAAGGGCAAATAAAAAACCTTCTATCAAAATGAGAGAAGGTTATAATTATATAAATTTTAAATTTAAGCTATTTTTTTAGCTTCTTCAATATTACTCTCTTTATTCATTTTTATTATAGATGAAGTAGAGTATAGTAATCCAGCATAAGCTATTACAGCATATATTATAGTAGATATCCATCCTGTAGTAAATCCAGCTTTATCTACTATTAATCCGAATAAAGTTGAACCAGAACCGAATCCAGCTGCGAAGAATATTTGAACTATACCTAGTATAGTACCAAATTCTTTATTACCAAATAATGCACCAGTCATATAAGAAGGCCCTATTACATATGAAAACATTGATATTCCTAAACATATAGAGAATATAAATGCAAGAGCATTTACTTGAGGGGTGAATATTAAACATAATCCGCATGCTATAACTAATATAGCTGCTAATATAAGTGACTTTACAATACCAAGTTTATCGAATAAAACTCCTCCAGATAAGTTACCAAATATAGAGCAAAATCCGAATAAAGATGCTACAGTAGCTGCAGGCATTGTGAAATCTCCAGATGCTTCTAATCCTTGTAGATAAGGTATAAATTGTAGAGCTATACCTCCAACATATAAGCCTACAAATAAGAATGATCCTGCAAATATCCAGAATGCTTTTATTTTAGTTACTTCAGCAAATGTATAACCCCAGTTATTAGATGGTTTCTTATCCTTTTTCAAACCTTTATTCTTTTGAGCAACGTTAGCATCTAGTTCAGCTTGAGATTTTGGCATTCTTACTAAGAATATAGCTACAGGTAATGCTACAGCCATAGCTAATATACCAAATCTTAAATAAGCACCTTTGTAACTGATAGCAGGATTTGATAACCATTTACCTGCAAGTATTTGTAACAGCATATTTCCTAGGCCACCACCAGAGAAAGCAAGTCCCATTGCAATACCTTTATTTTCTTTAAACCAACCATTTATAAGTGTAGGAACACCGATAGCTGATATTATTGCACAACCTATCTGAACTAGAACAGATAAAGCATAGTATGCATATATATTACCGCCTGCTAGAGAGAATCCAATAAATCCTATTCCTAGTAATAATGAACCAAATATATAAAGTAATTTTACATTAGCTCTAGGGATTGAATATAATTTTCCTATAAAAGGAGAGCATACAGCAGACACTACTGTACCTATAGTAAATATTAATGAGAATGCAGTGAAGCTAAATCCTTCACCTTGAACTACATAATTTGTGAATGCAGGTTGAATATTAGCAGCTATACTATAAGGAACTGCTTGGATAAGCATACACGCTACTACAATCACCCAACCATAAAAGAATGTTTTCTTAGTTGCTTTTGCACTATTTTCCATAGTAAAAATCCCCTTACTGTTATAATTTGTCGGCGAACAATACATAACATTTGGTTAAAATTACTATATAAGCTCAGTTATAATATGTGTACGTATAGATTATCTTAATTATAAGATAATCTATGCGTAATACAATTATGATTATATTTAAGTTACCATATTGACATACATAATGCAAATGAAAAAAAATGAGGAAAAATGAATTTCAAAAAATCAATAATTTATAAATTTATTGTTTTATATAATAATGTATGTCTTAAGAATTATATAAATAGGAAAATAATGAAAGTAGAAATAAATTAAAAAACAAATTCGACAATACTTGACATTTATTATTTGTATTGGTAAAATTGTAAGGTAAAATTGGCGAGCAATACATACAAGATAAATTAGTATATAATGTTTTGGTAAATAGAATTAAATTATTAATTCAATTAAAGATATGAAAATATCTTAATATATAACTATAAATAGTATAAAAATAATCTCCTTAAGTAATAAGGAGATTATTTTTATACTATTTTAAAATCTATGTGTAAAAATGAATCTTTAATTCCATCAATTTGAACATCAGTTATAATGCAATTATATATATTTCCATCTAAATTAACTTCAATATTACCTTTGTGACTATCTGATTCAATTAATCTTTTAAAATCAGTTTTATATACCTCAACAGGAATACTTTTTTTCAATTTAGAGCTGTATATTACACTTGGTATATAACCTCTTTCTCTTATAACTTTAGTTTTTTCATTTAAATTTCTATTAAATACGTTTATCATTCTTATCCCCCTTGGTAAATTAAAATATAAGGCTTGTTTTTCCTTTAATAAAGGATATTTATAAAGAAGTATAATTATTCATAACTTTTAAAAATAATATAAATAATTTTATTTAATAAATATCAAGTAATATAAGTTATACAAAGTTTATATACTTTAAATAGAACCATAATAATAAAACTATGGAGGATATATAATGGTAATCTATGCTAGAAAAAATGGATATAAAAAAGGAAACCAAAGTACAATTCCTAATATGTTTGCTTTTACATTTATTAGAGGATTTCTAACAAATAAAGAATATGATGATATGAGAAGAGAATACTTTATCAATAATCTAAATAATAGACAAGTTAGTCAAGTTATGTCAGATATAAAGTGGTTATTTAGAGAGTATAAAGGTTTAGATATATTTACGATAGAAAATATTAATGGTGATATTAATAAGTTTATATTGTAAAAAGTGTTAATAACTATAATATGATGTAAATTATAATTTGCATTATATTATAGTTATTTTATATTTAAATTAAATGCTAAAGATGTTATGATTATTTTTAATAGAAAATAAGTAAACTATAATTATGATATTAAATAAGGCACTAGGATATATAGTATGATTATCATATACACATGGTTTATTAATAAAATAAGTTATAGATA
>CALESE010000146.1 GCA_937907205.1 uncultured Romboutsia sp.
TATACATTCATTTTAAAGTTCGATTACTATAAAAAAATGTTTATATTTGTAGAAATATGTATTAATTTACATAAAAAAATAGTATAATTGTATTAAATTTTAATTAGGAGGAAAAAAGATGAGTTTATTACAAAAGATAGAGGATAAAAGAAATAAGAAAATAAAAGAGGATAGAAATAAAAAAGTAGCCATAGCAACTGCAGGGATAGCTACAGGAGCTGTAGTAGGAACGATTGCAGGAGTATTAATAGCACCTAAATCAGGAAAAGAAACTATAGAAGATGTAAAAAGCAAATTAAGTGAAAATATAGAAGATACTAAAAGCAAAGTAAAAGAATCTAAAATGAAAATAAAAGAATATTTAGATGAAAGAAAATCTAAAAAGAGTGAAAGCGAAATAGTTGAAATAGAACCATTGAAGCTAGTAGAAGATACTCAAGTAGATGAAGAGAGTATAGATGCTTAAAATGTACATAGATTTAAATATAATATATTTTATACTAAGTATATTAGGTTGCGTAGCTTTAATATACTTAATAGTAACTTTAGCAAACTTGAATAAACTTATAAAGAACTCTAATGAGTTAGTAGTAGATAATAAAAATACTATCAGTAACTCATTATCAAAATTACCAGAAGTAATATCTAATTTCAATGATGTCAGTGAAAATATGAAAGATGTAACCGAGGTAGTAACTGATGTTACAGCAGATTTTATTGTAACTAAAGAAAGTATGAAATCTAATATTGAAATAGTAACAGAAATACTTAATATTCTTAAAAGTATATTTGGAAAATAAATATTTATATAATTAAAATAAGCTAGATAATGTAAAAAAATTCATCTAGCTTATTTTAATTACGAACAATAACTCCATAGTTTTCAAGTTATTTTTATTGTTTTATTAAGACTTTATGAGTTATTATGTATATAAAATACTTATAAACTAGAAGTAAAAATAGATTGAATTTTGATAGTTTTGGGTATTAGAATAATCGTAAAATATATGAAGGGAATTGGAATATGAAGAAATTATTTAAATTATTGAATTTATCAATTTGTATTGTAATAGTTGCTGCATTATTTGTAGGTTGTAGTAAAAAGCCTAAAGAAGAGATAAATTTTTTAAACTATGGAGAAAATATAGACCAAGAAACTGTAAAAGAGTTTGAAAAGCAATATGGAATAAAAGTTAATATTGAAACTTTTGATGATATGGAAACAATGTATCAGAAAATTAGCAGTGGAGGAGTAAAATATGATGTTATTTTAGTATCTGATGCTCTAATGCCAAGAATGATTAAAAATAATCTTGTACAAGAACTAAATAAAGAGAATATACCAAATATATATCAAATGGATGAAGAATACTTAAATTTAGAGATAGATCCAGGGAATAAGTATTCTGTTCCTTATATGTTTGGAACAGTAGGACTTATCTATAATAAAGATGTAGTAAAAGAAAAAGTAGATAGTTGGGATATATTATGGGATGAAAAATATAAAAATAAGATTTTTATGTTTGATACTTATAGAGATACAATTGGTGTTGCATTAAAGAAACTTGGATATTCTTTAAATTCAACTGATCCAAAAGAGATTGAAGAAGCTAAAGAATTATTATTAAGCCAAAGAAAATTAGTAGATCCAATATATGGTGTTGATAATGGAACTATAATGATTCCTGCGGGAGAATCTGATATAAATATGATTTGGTCTGGAGAAGGTCTAAACCTTCAAGAAGAAAACCCTAACTTAGTTTATGTAGTACCTAAGGAAGGTGCAAATTTCTGGATTGATAGTTTATGTATACCTAGTAACGCTAAAAATGTTTCAGGAGCTGAAAAGTTTATAAATTTTGTAAGTGATAAGGAAAGTGCATTAAGAATAGCTGATGAAATAGGATACACAACTCCAAACAAAGAAGCAAGATTAGAACAGCCAGAAAGTATTAAAAATAATCCTAATGCATATATGCCTAAAGAAATAATGGATAGATGTGAAATTTATAAGGATTTTCCTATGGGTGTTAAAAAAATATACGATGATGCATGGATACAAATAAAATCAGGTAAATAAAAGAAGGTCTAATCATAAGCCCTTCTTTATTTTCATGAAATTTAATATAAAATTGTTTAACAGAATGTTATACTGATTAGATTGAAAATTTGTAAATATAAGTAGATTATGATATTATATAAGCCTATAATGAACTTTATATAATATAAATTTGACAATAATAAATGGAGGAAATAGAATATGGAAACTTTGCCAAATTGCCCAAAATGTAATTCAGAATATACTTATGAAGATGGAAGCCTTTTAGTTTGTCCAGAGTGTGCTTATGAGTGGAGTGCTAATTCTCAAGATGAAGAAGTAAATGTTATAAAAGATGCAAATGGAAATGTATTAAATGATGGAGATGCTGTAACAGTAATAAAAGATCTTAAAGTAAAGGGAAGTTCATCATCTATAAAGATAGGTACTAAAGTAAAGAGTATACGTTTGGTACATGATGCAGCTGACGGACATGATATAGAATGTAAAATAGATGGATTCGGTGCTATGAAGTTAAAATCTTCAGTTGTAAAAAAAGCATAATTAAATATTTATAGTAGATTAAATAAAGCTAGGTCATATGCCTAGCTTTATTCATTTTATAAAAAGATAGAATCTAATCAATGAATTAAAAATAATATTATAATATGAATAAAATATATATAAATTTTATAAGTATATTGTATATTATTTATAATAATAAAATTTTTATAAAAAAATTAAAATTTGGTGTTGCTACTTACGTTGCGTAACGTCATACAATATAATTAAGCAATAGCTTTGGAGGGATATAGTGATAACTGAACAATTATATACGACAGGAGAAATTGCTAAGATGGCTGGAGTGACAATTCGTACTATTAGGTACTACGACACTAAAGGCATATTAAAACCTTCTCATCATACAGATGCAGGTCATAGGCTTTATTCAGAACAAGATTTCATAAAACTAAAAAAGATTTTAGTATTAAAGTATTTAGGGTTATCTTTAGATGAGGTTATGAATACAGAAAATAGTGATTTTGAAAAGGATGATATGGTAAATTCATTACAGATTCAAAAAAGTATAATTCAAAATAAGATTAATCATATGAAAACAGTTCTAGAGGCAATAGAGACAGCAGAAAATAGTATAGAAAAAGATGATAATCTTGATTGGAAAAAGACTGTAGATACTATAAAAATTTTGGAGGATGAGAAAGCTTTAAGACAACAATATATAGACGCATCAAACCTAAATGCAGAAATAAATCTACAAGACAAATTTAGATTAGATAAAAATGGATGGTATAAGTGGACATTTAAAAATATAAAGCTGCATAAAAAATATAAAGTCTTAGAGATTGGATGTGGAAATGGAGCTTTATGGTCTAAAAATATAGAGTTATTAGAAGATAGTGTAGAAGTAGTTTTAACAGAGGTTTGTGAAGATATATTGAATGAAGCAAAGAAAAATCTAAATAAGTACTATGACAGATTTACATTTCAAATATCTAACCCAAGCAATATTCCTTATGAAGATGAAAGTTTTGATATTATTATAGCAAATCATATATTATTTTATATGAAAGATATTGATGGTGTTTTATTAGAAATCAATAGATTACTTAAAAAAGGAGGGTATTTTTATTGCTCGACTATAGATGATAGTCATATGAAAGAGTTAGAAGAATTAATTATGGGATATAGTAACAACATAATAATTTCAAAAAATAAGTTAGTTAATAATTTTGGTTTAAAAAATGGAGAAAATATATTAGAAAAATACTTTAAAGATATAAGTAAATATCTATATAAAGATACCTTAATAGTAAATGATACAAAAGGTATATTAAAGTATATTTATTCTATACCAGGTAATATTTTAGATATAGTAGAAACTAAGAAAAAAGACTTTGAGAAGTATATTGATAAAAGTATAAAGCAAAATAAAAATAGCGAATTACATATCACTAATCAAAGTGTTTTATTTGAAAGTAGGAAGATATAATTTATCATTTAAATTAGGAAAACGTTTATAAAAAGTTATAAAATTAAGTTATATTTTATAAATAAAGTACATAAAATTTTATAAATAAAAGCCATAAAATTTTATAATTCTTATAAAATAAGGGGGAAATTTATATGGGAATAAAAGTGACTAGTGAAATTAAACCGCTTAAGAAAGTTTTACTTCATAGACCAGGTTTAGAATTAGAAAATTTAACACCGGAGTATCTAGATAGACTATTATTTGATGATATTCCTTACTTAGAAGTTGCACAACAAGAGCATGATGCATTTGCTCAAGTATTAAGAAATAATGGAGTAGAAGTGGTATATCTACACGAATTAGCAGCTCAGGTTATGGAAGATGAAGAAGTTAAAGAAAAATTTATAAAACAATTTATTGAAGAAGCTGAAATAAAAAACACTGAAGTTAAGGAGAGTGTTTATAATTTCCTTAAATCAATAAAAGATAATGAAGAATTAATAAGAAAAACTATGTCTGGAATAAATAAAAATGAACTTCCACAAATAAATAAAAAAAGTTTAGCAGACTACGTAGAAGAAGATTATCCATTTATAGCAGATCCAATGCCAAATCTATATTTTACTAGAGATCCATTTGCATCGATAGGAAATTCAATAAGTTTAAACAAAATGTATTCTGTAACAAGAAATAGAGAAACTATATATTCAGATTATATATTTAGATATCATCCAGATTATAAAGATACTCAAAGGGTGTATGATAGAAGTTTTGATTATCATATAGAAGGTGGAGATATATTAAATCTTACAGAGAAAGTATTAGCCATAGGTATATCTCAAAGAACAGAAGCGAAAGCAATTGAAAAAATTGCTAATAGAATATTCTTTGAAACTGAAGATAATAAGATAGAAACTATATTAGCATTTAAGATTCCAAAATCAAGAGCATATATGCATTTAGATACAGTATTTACTCAAGTTGATTATGACAAATTTACAATTCATCCGCAAATACAAGGTCCTCTTGAAATTTTTGAAATAAGTAAAGGTGAAAATAAAACATTAAATTTAATACAAGAAGAAATGACTTTACAGGAAATCTTATCTAAACATCTAAATTGTGATGTCAAACTAATACAATGTGGTGGGGGAGATTATGTAATATCTCAAAGAGAACAATGGAATGACGGTTCAAACACATTATGTATAAAGCCAGGTGAAGTAGTTGTTTATTCTAGAAACTATGTAACAAATCAAATATTAAAAGAACATGGAATAAAAATTCATGTAATACCATCAAGTGAATTATCTAGAGGACGTGGTGGACCAAGATGTATGTCAATGCCACTAGAACGTGAAGAATAAAGTATATTACAAAAATAAAAAACTTCTTTAAAGATCTTAAATAAAAGATCTTTAAAGAAGTAAAAAAATGAATTTAATTTTTAAAATATTAATAAAATTATAATATATAGGAGGTATTTTTCAATGGGAATTAATTTAAGAGGTCGTTCATTTTTAAAATTATTAGATTTTACAACTGAGGAAATAAGATATTTGTTAGATTTATCAAAAGATTTAAAGGCATTAAAAAGAGCAGGTATAGTAAATAAGACTTTAGATGGTAAAAATGTAGCTATATTATTTGAAAAAGATTCAACTAGAACAAGATGCTCATTTGAAGTTGGAGCTATGGATTTAGGTATGGGTGTTACATATTTAGGACCAACAGGATCACAAATGGGTAAAAAAGAGTCAATAGCAGATACAGCAAGAGTACTAGGAAGAATGTATGATGGTATAGAATATAGAGGATTTTCACAAGAAATAGTAGAAGAGTTAGCTAAATATGCTGGAGTTCCAGTATGGAATGGATTAACAGATGAATTTCATCCAACTCAAATGATAGCAGACTTATTGACTATAGAAGAGAAGTTTGGAAGATTAAAAGGATTAAATTTTGTTTATATGGGTGATGCTAGAAATAACTTAGGGAACTCTTTAATGGTAGCGTGTGCAAAAATGGGATTAAACTTTACAGCTTGTGCACCTAAGGAATTATTCCCATCTCAAGAGCTAATAGATACTTGTAGAGAAATAGCAAAAGAACATGGATCAACAATAAGATTAACAGAAGATGCTATGGAAGGTACTAAAAATGCAGATGTAATATATACAGATGTTTGGGTATCTATGGGAGAACCAGATGAAGTTTGGGAAAGTAGAATAAAACAATTAAAACCATATCAAGTAAATAAAGCTTTAATGGATAATGCTAATCCAGAAGCAATATTTATGCATTGTTTACCAGCATTCCATGATTTAAAAACTAAAGTAGGCAAGGAAATATATGATAAATTTGGAATAACTGAGATGGAAGTTACTGATGAAGTATTTGAATCTAAACAATCTGTTGTATTTGATGAAGCAGAAAATAGAATGCATACTATAAAAGCTATAATGGCAGCTACAATAGGTCAATAGTTTAGAATATTAAATTAGGGGTGTCTATAAATGAAAAAGTTAGTTATAGCTTTAGGAGGAAATGCGTTAGGAAAAAATCCAGAAGAACAATTAGGATTAGTTAAATATACAGCAAAAACAATAGTGGATTTAGTGGAAGAAGGATATGACGTAATTGTTGGTCATGGTAATGGTCCTCAAGTTGGAATGATAAATTTGGCTATGGAATTTGCAGCAAATAATGGAGCAAATACTCCTATAATGCCTTTTGCAGAATGTGGAGCAATGAGCCAAGGATATATAGGGTATCATCTTCAGCAATCAATAAGAAATGAGTTAAAACATAGAAAAATAAATAAGAATGTTGCAACGGTGATTACTGAAGTTGTAGTAGATAAAAATGATAATGCATTTGAAAACTTAAGTAAACCAGTAGGAATGTTTTACTCAAAGGAAGAAGCTGAGAAAATTTCTAAAGAAAAAGGATTTACTTTTGTTGAAGATGCAGGAAGAGGATATAGAAGAGTTGTTGCATCACCTCAGCCACAAAAAATAGTTGAAATAGATACAGTTAAACAATTAGTAAATGAAGGAAGTATAGTTATAACAGTTGGAGGTGGAGGTATACCTGTTATAGAAGAAAATGATGAACTAATAGGTGTTCCTGCTGTTATAGATAAAGATAAATCAAGTGCAAAATTGGCTAAAGACATCGATGCAGAAATGTTAGTTATACTTACTGCAGTAGATAGAGTATGTATTAATTTCAATAAGCCAAATCAAGAAGAACTGTCTTCAATAAATTTAGAAGAAGCATATAAATTTATTGAAGAAGGACATTTTGCTAAGGGTTCTATGTTACCAAAGGTAGAGGCTTGTATAGATTTTGTAAAATCATCAACTAATGGAACTGCATTAATAACTTCTTTGGAAAAGGCTAAAGAAGCACTTCATGGTAAGACTGGAACTATAATAACTAAATAATTATTTAATAACTTAAAAGGAAATATTATTTTTATAATATTTCCTTTTATAAAATAAAGGGGGGAGTTATAATGTCACAAAATAAGAAGAAATTTAAGTTTCCATCAGCATATACTGTTTTATTAGCTATAATGATTGCAATTGCATTAATAACTCAAGTTGTTCCAGGGGTAAAAAAAGCACAGTTATCTGATTTAGTAATGGCTCCAGTTACAGGAATGATAGGTATTAAAGATTTGGATATGGATGAGGCTATAAATTCATCTATGGAATCAGGAGGAATAGATGCTGCACTTAAAACAATAAATGAATTTGAAGGAACATATATGAGTGTATGGAATGATGGGCAACTTAAAGGAGCAATAGATGTTGCACTATTCGTATTAATCATAGGTGGATTTTTAGGTGTAGTTACAAAAACAGGGGCTTTAGATGCAGGTGTTGGATCATTAGTTAAAAATTTAAAAGGGAAAGAATTAATGTTAATACCAGTGCTTATGTTCATATTCTCTCTTGGAGGTACGTCATATGGTATGGCAGAAGAAACATTAGCATTTTATGCGTTAATAACAGTAACAATGATGGCAGCTGGATTTGATCCATTAGTAGCTACAGCTACTATATTATTAGGTGCAGGAGTTGGGGTATTAGGTTCAACAGTTAATCCATTTGCTATAGGTGCTGCTGTATCAGCTGCAGGAGCTGCTGGTGTAGAAATAAATCAAGGTACTACTATAATATTAGGAATAGTTCTATGGTTAACAACATTATTAATATCAATTATATATGTTATGAAATATGCTAAAAAGGTAAAATCAAATAAGAATTCAACATTATTATCTAAACAAGAATTAGATGCAGCTAAAAAGGAATTCTCACAAAATAAAGAAGAAGTATTAGAATTAACAGGCAAAAGGAAGATGGTATTAGGATTATTCGTATTTTCTTTTATAATTATGATTGCAGGTGTTATACCTTGGAATGACTTTGGGGTAACTATATTTGATAATACTTCATGGTTAAATGGAGCTTCACTTGGAACATGGTGGTTCCCTGAATTAACTGTATGGTTTTTCTTAATGTCTGTTATAATAGGTTTAACTTATAGAATGAGTGAAAAAGATATAGTAAGTTCATTTATATCAGGGGCTGCTGATATGGTTGGAGTTGCCCTTGTAGTTGGAGTATCAAGAGGGATATCTTTTATGATGGCAAATTCAGGTCTTGATTTATATATATTAGATAAGGCATCAGGAGTACTAAGTGGTGTATCAGGTATATTATTTGCTAATATGGCATATTTGATTTATATATTATTATCATTCTTAATACCATCAACATCAGGTCTTGCATCAGTTTCAATGCCAATATTTGCGCCACTTGCTGAAAGGCTTAATATAGCACCAGAAATAATAGTAACTGCATTTTCAGCTGGCTCAGGTATAGTAAACTTAATAACACCAACATCAGGAGTTGTTATGGGAGGACTTACAATATCAAAAGTAGAATATGGTACTTGGATTAAGTTTGTAACAAAATTATTAGTAATGATATTTATAGCGACAGTAGTTATTTTAGCAGTAGGACCAATGGTATTAGGATTATAATATAATTAGATGTATTTAATAAATAAAACCATAAGGATATATAAAATTAAACCTTATGGTTTTATTTTACATATTTAAGTATTATAATTTTATATATAAGGATTTTAGAAGAAATGGATAGGTGAATAATTTGGGGTTAGTTGGTTTTTTAAGTTGTTTATATCTTGGATTTACAATTTTATTATTATTTAAAAAGAAAACGATGGGCAATGTATATATTTTATTTGGAAGTTTAACATTTTTATTTGTTATAGGATACTCATCAATACCTCTTATACCAAAAGTTATACAAAATTTAAGTGTATTTATTGTTTTTTCATTAATGATATTGTTATTGGGTATAATGTGTGGAACATTTTTAAAGAGTATCAACAAAAGTAATAAAGCTTGTAGATTATGGGCTATAATAATGCCACTTTTACTAATATTAGTGATATTTAATATTAGGGGATATCTAACATATATGTATATACCAGTTTTGATGTATATGATACAAGATAAATTAAATAATTATATAGATTCTTTAAATAAATAAAAACGTGGAAAATTCCACGTTTTATTTTATTTTTTCTTTATCCCATATAAATAACTTTTCAGAATTATTTAGTGCCCCAAATATATTTTTCTTAGATCCAGGGATTTCCTTATTTAATTTAGCTACAAGTTCTTTTATATCTTGTCTTTTTGTAAGTCCATCTGCTGGGCATGGATTTTTTATCACAGGATAATTATATTCTTTAGTTGCTTTTTTAGTCATGTATTCTTCTATATATATCATTGGTCTTATTATTGTTATATTTTGTTTGTCCATAGTTGATTTTGGTGAGAAACAAGAAACTCTACCTTCATAAATCATTGACATTAAAAATGTTTCAATTGCATCGTCTTTATGATGCCCAAGAGCAACTTTTGTACATCCTAATTCTTTAGCTGTACCATTTAAAGCTCCACGTCTTAGGTTAGCACATAGCGAACATGGATTTTTTTCTTTCCTTATATCAAATACTATTTCTTTTATATCTGTTTGTACTTCGTGAAATTCTACATTTAATTCCTCGCAAAGTTTATATAAAGGAGAGTTATCAACTCCACCAGGATTTAGAGTTATAGCTATAAGTTCAAACTTTTGTGGTGAGAATTTTTGATAGTTTTTTAATATATGAAGTAAAGTTAAACTATCTTTTCCACCTGAAAGTCCAACAGCTATCTTGTCATTTTCTTGTATCATATCAAAATCTTGTATAGCCTTACGTGCTTTACTAAGAAGTTTTTGCATAGTCATATTTATGTCCTCCGATTAATTAAGCTAAAATATTATTTTAATTACTTGAAAATAATACCCATAAATTTATTTTTAAATAAATATTTTAGTTTAGTATCATTTTATAACTAAGAGATTATAACAAAGTTAATAACTATAAACAACAAAATATTTATGTTCTATGTGAAACATTAAAAGAATATGAAACAAAATGTTAAAATTTATGTATAATTGTTTCTTTATAATCTAATAAATTTTATAAGTTGATTGAGTAGAATTTTATTAAATTTGTAAATATATTGAATTGTTTAGAATTCTTAAAACTTGATTATACTAATTATTGAGGTGGTTTAATGTATATCTATAGGTTAGTAGTTGCTATTATAAAAGCTATTAAAGTAATGATTTTTATACTTGGATTTTGGAGTACCATCTTTTTAATATTATATTTTTCAGAAGGAGCTATATATTTCTAAATTATATAACTCCTTTTTATGTATTTTTAAGTATATATAATAAATAATATATATCATATAAAGTATAGTTATATTATTAATGGTAAATTAATATTGTGAATAAAGTATAAAATTTAAGTGTTTAGATTGTAAAACTATGGTAATTATAGATTAAAAAAGGAGGATAAGTATTGTGGAGATAACTAAATATATGAAAGAAAATATAGTGCTATTTGATGGTGCTATGGGTACAATGCTTCAAAGTAAAGGGTTAAAGATAGGAGAAAATCCAGAGATATTTGGACTTGAAAATCCAGAAAAACTTTTAGCAATACATAAAGCATATTTAAATGCTGGTTCTAATGTAATAACTACAAACACATTTGGGGCAAATGAAATTAAGTTAGATAAACTAGGATATAAAGTTGAAGAGATAGTAGATAATGCTATAAAAATAGCCAAGTTAGCCATAGAACAAAGTGATAAATCAATTGAGAGATATGTAGCATTAGATGTAGGTCCTATAGGAGAGTTGTTAGAGCCTGCTGGGACTATGAGTTTTGATAGAGCGTATGAAATTTTTAAGAGGCAGATGGTTCAAGGTGAAAAATCTGGAGCAGATATTATATTAATTGAAACTATGATCGATTTATATGAAGCTAAAGCAGCTGTTTTAGCAGCGAAAGAAAATACGAATTTACCTGTATTTCTAACTATGACATTTGGTGAAAATGGAAGAAGTTTTACAGGATGTACTCCAGAAAGTTTGGTTCATACAATGCAAGATTTAGGAGTAAATGCAATAGGGGCAAATTGTTCATTTGGGCCTAAAAAGTTAGTTACTCTAGTAGAAAGAATATGTAATATATCTGATATCCCAGTAATAGTACAAGCTAATGCAGGTCTACCAGATGTTATTGATGGGAATGCAGTATATAGTATTAAAGAAGAGGAGTATCTTGAAGGGGTAAAGGAATTTATAAAAAAAGGTGCTTCTTTAATTGGAGGATGTTGTGGAACAACACCTAGTTTTATAAAAGAAATAAGTAATAATTTAAATAATATAAGGTATAAGTTGAAATAGTTAACTGGAAATATCTATTTTTTTGTAAATTTATGTATAATACATAATAAAATGCAAAATATGTAGAAAAAACGCATAATTATATGATAAAATAGGAAGGTGATTTTTAGGGAGGATAGACAAAGATGAGTGAAAATTTACAGCCTTATGCATTAGTATTCGGAGTATCAGTATTTGATATATGTGGATTTACAGATTCAAATTATAGATGCAATGACTCTAACCCTGGGAAAGTAAATACATCTTTTGGTGGTGTTTGTAGAAACATAGCTGAATGTATGGCTAGAGTTGGAGTTAATACAAAGTTTATATCTATTTTAGGTAATGATGAAACTGGAAATAGAATGATGGAACACTCTAAAATAATGAATTATGATATGAGTGAATCTTTAATAGTAAAAGGTGGTAATACACCTACGTATATGGCCATTTTAGATGAACAAGGAGAAATGGTTTCAGCTGTAGTTGATATGAAAATAATAGATATGTTTACTACAGAATTTATAGATGAAAAAGCGGAAATAATTAAAAATTCGGAATATATGATATTAGATTCAGATAGACCTGATATAGTAGAATATATTACAACAACATTTAAAGGTCATACTAAGTTTATCTTAGACCCTGTATCTGGGGCTAAAGCTAAAGATGTAAAGCACTTGATACAAAACTTCCATACGATAAAGCCAAATAGATATGAAGCTGAAATAATGTGCGGATTTAAAATAAGAAGTGATTATGATTTAAGAAAAGCTGGTCAATACTTTATAGATCTAGGAATAAAAAATGTGTTTATAACATTAGATGAAGATGGTATATACTACAACAATGGAACTCAAGAAGGAAGAATAAAAGCTAACAACGTTGATGTAGTTAATGTTACTGGTGCTGGAGATTCATTTGTTGCAGGTATAGCTAGTGGGTATATGAATAATATAGACTTAGTGGATACTGTTAAATATGCAATAGCTATGTCAACAATAACTATATCTACAAAAGAAACAATACATCCAGATATGTGTCATGATTTAGTTAAAGAATACATGAATAAAATAAACTGGGCTGAAGAAATTTATAAGAAATAAAAATTTACTAAATGTAATAATTTATATATAATAATAAGTAAGAAAAATATAAAATTTTAGCAATTAATCTAATAAGATTAGTTAATATAAATAATTATTTGTCGTCAACATAAAAAATAGACTATGAAATTTTAATTTCATAGTCTATTTTTATATATAAGTTTATATACCTAAAAAGCCCAGTTCCCATCTTTAAATATTTGAATTTCATTACCATCATGAGTTATACCAGTTATATTCAAATCACTAGAACCAATCATAAAGTCGACGTGAGTTAAACTATTATTTATTCCATATTTATCTAGCTCATCATCTTTTATATTATTACCATCTTTAATACAAGTTTTATAAGCAGAACCTATTGCAAAATGGCAAGATGCATTTTCATCATATAAAGTATTATAAAATACTATATTAGTATCTGATATTGGAGAATGATGAGGTACTAGTGCAACTTCTCCTAAATAATGAGAACCTTCATCTGTATCAATAAGTTTACTTAATGTTTCATATCCTTCTTCAGCTGTGAAATCAACTATTTTTCCATTCTTAAAAGTTAAAGAGAAATTATTTATAACATTTCCACCATATACAAGAGGCTTAGTACTATAAACTACTCCATCTACTTTAAACTTATGAGGCATAGAGAATACTTCTTCAGTTGGTATATTTGCATTAAAATATATACCATTAGGATCTTTTGAAGCTCCACTTAACCATATATGACCTTCAGGCAAATCCATAGTTAAATCAGTTTTAGCTGATTTATATTTTAAAGTTTTAAAGTTTTTATCATTTAAGAAATCCATTCTAGCTTTTAAATCTTTATTATGAGCTTTCCAAGCTTCAACAGAATCTTGATTATCTACCCTCGTACATTTAAATATAGCATCCCATAGTTTATCCACGGCATCATTTGAATTTAGATTTGGGAATACTTTTTTAGCCCAAGCTTCTGTTGGAACAGAAACTATACTCCATTTACATTTGTCTGATAAAGTATAAGATCTCCATTCTTTTAAAGCTATTCCAGAAGCTTTTTGGAAATTTGCAACTCTTTGTGGGTCTATATCTTTTAATAAATCTGGATTTTGAGCATATACAGTTAAGAATGCACCACCTTCTTTTGCTATATCTACATATTGGTCTGCTGTCCATTTTGGATATTCATTAAATGTTTCATCTGGTGCATTTAAGTATTTTATTAAAGTACATTCATCATCAGACCATTCTATATGTACATTTTTAGCTCCACAATCATAAGCATGTTTTACTGCTTTTCTAACAAAAGATGCGCATTCTATTGGTGATCTAACAAGTAATGTTTGACCAGGTTGTATGTTTACACCAACTTTAATAGCTAGTTTAGCATATTCGTCTAAATTTCTTTCGAAGTTCATAATTTTAACTCTCCTTAATTTATATAGTAAAAATTTAGTAAATTCTATTAATTCTATTTTATTACAAATTAATGTTAAACATACTAATAAAAATAAAAAAAATGTTAATATATACCATAAAATTTATTGAATAAATAAACAATAGTTATATTTTTAAAAATGTCGTAATCATGATTATTTTAATAGAAAAAGTATGTAAAAAAATAAAAAAAAACTTATAATATAATATGTGATAATTTTATTAAGATACAAGTAGGAGGAAATAGATGGAGCTATATGATGCAATTTTTTATAGAAAGTCTATAAAAAATTATTCAAATAAATTAATAAAAGAAACATTAATGGATGAAGTGAAAAATGCTTGTTCTAATTTAACATATATAAATAACGAATTAAATATAAAAGCTCATGTTGTAGATAGAGGGCATTTAATTAATCTTTTAATGGGGAAAAGTTTTAATATAAAAGCACCGCATTATATAGTCGTAACTAGTAATAAGGGAGAAGATTATTTACAAAATGTAGGATTTGCATTAGAAAAAGTCGTGTTAAAATTAACTAGCTTGGGTTTAGCAACTTGTTGGATAGAATCAAAGTTAAAACGAGAAGATATTTTGGAATTTATAAATTTAGATATACAAAAACGAGATGAAGAAGACATTGAAACTAATTTAGAAGAGCCAATAACAGTAATAGCATTTGGATACGCTGATAAAGGGGATAACTTATTTAGAAAAATAGATGATAAACTAGATAGAAAAAAAATAAGTCAAATATCAAAAAATTTAGATGAAAGCTGGACTGAAGTATTAAAAGCAGTAAGATTATCACCATCAATAAAAAATACTCAGCCATGGATGTTTTATAGAAAAGATAATAATATATATATGTATGAAGAAAATCAAAAAAAGTCTATTGAAGATATGAGCAAGATAAGTATGGGAATAGCACTTAGACATTTTGATTTAGCTTGCAAAAATTTTGAGATAGATATAAGGTATGAAAAAACAAAATTTACAAGAAAACTAGGTAAAAAATATTTTATAACAGCAGTTTTAAATAATAAATTAATAGAAAATTAAATGAATATATATAAAAGAAATAATAATATAAAGAATAGTTGACATAAAAAGTAATAAGTGTGATAATTGTAAATAAGATAAAGCTTTAAAGTATCCCAGAGAGGATATGAAGCAATAAATTACAGAATAGAAAGTCCTTAAAAGTAGTCCAGAGAGGCTAAAAAGGTTAAATATAAAACTATTATTTAAATTTGTATTTGTAACCTCTAGCTGGATTAGTTAGAGGTTTTTTAATGAAATTAAACAAAAAAATTATTTAAATTAAAATATAATAAAGTCTTTTAAACTAGTCCAGAGAGGCTTAGAAAGATATCTGTATAGATAAAATCCTTATACCTCTTTTTGGTATGAGGATTTTTTAGAAACGGGAAAATTTCTATTAGGCTTTATTAAAGAAGGAGAAGTTATAATGATAAATGGAAAAGAAAAATTAATAGTTGCAATTGATACTGATGAATTTGATAAAGCTAAGGAGTTAATAGATAAGTTAGAAGATAGTGTAGATATATTTAAGGTTGGATTAGAGCAATATGTAGCAACAAGAGGTAAAACAGTAGATTACTTAAGAGAAAAAGGTAAAAAAATATTTTTAGATCTCAAATTCCATGATATACCAAATACTATGCAAAGTGCAGTAAGAGCTGCAGTTAGAGATAATGTATGGTTAATGACGATACATGTATCAGATATAGAAGGAATGAGACAATGTGCTATAGCTGCTAAAGAAGAAGCTAAAAGATTAAATATAGAAAAACCGATAATAGTAGGGGTTACAGTTTTAACATCATTAAGCGATAAGGATTTACAAGATATAGGATGTAATATGACTACTGAAGAACTAGCAATAAAAAGAGCTAAATTAGCTAAAGAATCTGGAATAGATGGAATAGTTTGTTCAGCTCAAGAAGTTGATAAAATAGTTGAAGCTTGTGGAAAAGACTTTGTAACAGTATGTCCAGGTATAAGACCTGCATCTTCAGAAGTAGGAGATCAAAAAAGGGTTGTAACTCCAGCTGATGCAATAAATAAAGGGGCTCACTATTTAGTAGTTGGAAGACCTATAACTAAAGCAGAAAATCCAAAGATGGCTGCAATAAGTATAGTAAGCGAAATAGAAAATGCTTAGGAGGTAGGTCAAATGAAGGGGAAATTAATATTAGAAGACGGAACAATATTTGAAGGGAAAGTATTTGGACACTTAGAAGACAGTGTAGGTGAGGTGGTATTTAATACTTCTATGACAGGATATGGAGAAGTATTAACAGACCCATCATACTATGGTCAAATAGTAACAATGACTTATCCATTAGTAGGAAATTATGGAATAAATCTTGAAGATGTAGAATCTGATGAGGTACATGTAAAAGGATTTATAGTAAGAGAAAAAAGTGATGCACCTAATAATTTTAGATGTGAGATGGATATAGATACTTATCTAAAGCAAAATAAAGTTATAGGTCTTGAAGGTATAGATACAAGAGCATTAACAAAAATATTAAGAAATAATGGAACAATGAAAGGAATAATAACTTTAGAAAATACATCTTTAGAAGATGTAAAGCCAAAGCTAGAAGCTTTCATTAATACAGAAGCAGTAAAAACTATAACTAGAAAAGAAATACAGTACATAAAAGATGAAGGAACAAAAGTTGCTGTTATGGACTTTGGAGTAAAAAGAAATATATTAAGAGCTTTTGCAAAAAGAAATTGTGATGTAACAGTATTTCCTGCAACTACTAGACCAGAAGAAGTTTTAGGAATAAATCCTGATTTAATATTCTTATCAAATGGACCTGGAGATCCAGAAGATTTAGAAGATGTTATAGAAAATATAAAAGAGTTAGTTGGCAAAAAGCCAATTGCTGGAATATGTTTAGGTCATCAACTACTAGCTTTAACATTAGGTGGAAAGACATCTAAATTAAAGTTTGGACATAGAGGTGGAAATCATCCAGTTAAAGATTTAGAAGAAAATAAAATATTTATAACATCTCAAAACCATGGTTACTATGTATCTGAAATGCCAGAAAACATGGAAGTAACTCATATAAATTTAAATGATAATACTGTAGAAGGAATGAGACACAAAGAATTACCTATATACAGTGTTCAATATCATCCAGAAGCTTGTCCAGGACCCAAAGACAACGATTATATATTCGACAAGTTCTTAGAATTAGTATAAAAGTTCTAGGTATTTATGTTACTTAAGGGGATTAGAATTAGCATTATAAAAATCGTTAATTAGATAAGGAGAAAAATTATGCCTAAAATAGATAGTATAAAAAAGACTTTAGTATTAGGTTCAGGACCTATAATAATAGGGCAAGCAGCAGAGTTTGATTACTCTGGAACACAAGCTTGTCAAGCTCTTAAAGAAGAGGGAGTAGAAGTTGTATTAATAAATAGTAACCCAGCTACTATAATGACTGATAAAGAAGTAGCGGATAAAATATATATAGAACCATTAACAATAGAATTTATAGAAAAGATAATAGAAAAAGAAAGGCCAGATAGTTTATTAGCAGGTATGGGTGGCCAAACAGGACTTAATTTAGCTGTTGAACTTCACGATGCTGGTATCTTAGATAAATACAATGTAAAAATGATAGGTACTTCAGTAGAATCTATCAAAAAAGGTGAAGATAGAGATACATTTAGAGAAGTAATGAGACAAATAAATCAACCAGTAGTAGTTAGTGATATAGTAACTAATTTAGAAGATGGTTTAGAATTTGCTAATAAAATAGGCTATCCAGTAGTTGTAAGACCGGCATACACATTGGGTGGAACTGGTGGAGGTATAGCTGAAACTGTTGAAGAGTTAACAGAAATACTTACTCAAGGATTACAATTAAGTCCGGTTAGCCAAGTTTTACTTGAAAAAAGTATAAAAGGTTGGAAAGAAATCGAGTATGAAGTAATAAGAGATGGTAATGGAAACTGTATAACTGTATGTAATATGGAAAATATAGACCCTGTTGGAGTTCATACGGGAGACAGTATAGTTGTAGCACCAAGCCAGACTTTAAGCGATAAAGAGTACCAAATGCTTAGAAAAGCATCTATAGATATAATAAATGCAATAGAAGTTAAAGGTGGATGTAACGTACAAATAGCTTTAAATCCTCATAGTTTAGAATATGCAATAATAGAGATAAACCCAAGAGTTTCTAGATCTTCAGCTCTTGCATCAAAAGCAACAGGTTATCCAATAGCCAAAGTTGCAGCAAAAATAGCTTTAGGATATACATTAGATGAAATAGAAAATGCTGTTACTAAGAAAACTTACGCATGTTTTGAACCAACTCTTGACTATGTTGTAGTTAAGATACCAAAATGGCCATTTGATAAATTCAAGCAAGCTAATAGAAAATTAGGAACAAAAATGATGGCAACAGGAGAAATAATGAGTATAGGAAGCAACTTTGAGGCTGCTATACTTAAAGGAATAAGATCTCTTGAAATAGGAAAATATTCTTTAGTTCATGCTCCTTCAGAAGAAAAAAGCATAGAAGAATTAAAGAAGAGTGTTGTAGTTCCTGATGATGAAAGATTATTTGACTTAGCTGAGATGATAAGAAGAGGCTATAAAATAGAAATGATAGAACAAATCACCGGAGTAGATAAGTGGTTTATAAATAAATTCAAATGGATAGTAGAACAAGAAGAAAAACTAAAGGGAATGAAAATAGAAGACTTAAATAAGGATTACTTATTAGAGCTAAAGAAAAAAGGATTCTCTGATAAAGGTATAGCAGACTTAATGAAAATAAGCCCAGAGAGATTATTTGAATTAAGAAAGTTATACAACATACAACCATCTTACAAAATGGTTGATACTTGTGGAGGAGAATTTGATGCATTATCTCCATACTACTACTCAACTTATGAACAATATGATGAAGTAGAAGTAAGTAATAAAAAGAAAGTTATAGTACTAGGTTCTGGACCTATAAGAATAGGTCAAGGTATAGAGTTTGATTATTGTTCAGTCCATTGTGTAAAATCCTTGAGAGATCAAGGAATAGAAACAATAATAATAAACAATAACCCAGAAACTGTAAGTACAGATTTTGATACATCGGATAAATTATACTTCGAGCCATTAACAGAAGAAGAAGTATTAAACATAATAGAAAAAGAAAATCCTGATGGAGTAATACTTCAATTTGGTGGTCAAACAGCTATAAAACTAGCTAAGTTTTTACATGAAAAAAATATAAAAATATTAGGAACAGACTTTACGGATATAGATTCAGCTGAAGATAGAGAAAAATTTGAAGAATTATTAGAAAAACTTGATATAAATAGACCAAAAGGTAAAGCTATATGGTCAGTTGAAGAAGGTATTTCAGAAGCTAATAAATTAGGATACCCAGTACTTGTTAGACCATCTTATGTACTTGGCGGTCAAGGTATGGAAATAGCTTATGATGAAACTAAGTTATCTAAATACTTAGAAAGTGCATTTGCTAGAGATAAGAAAAATCCTGTACTTATAGATAAGTATTTAACTGGTAGAGAGATAGAAGTTGATGCTATATGTGATAGTGAAAATATATTAATACCGGGAATTATGGAACATTTAGAAAGAGCAGGAGTTCACTCTGGAGATAGTACAACAATGTATCCTAGTCAAAATGTAAGTGATGAAATAAAATCTAAAATATTAGATTACACTAAAAAGATAGCACTAGAATTAAATGTACTTGGAATGGTTAACATTCAGTTTATAGAATTCCAAAATGAGTTATATGTAATAGAGGTTAATCCAAGAGCAAGTAGAACCGTTCCATATATAAGTAAAGTAAGTAATGTACCAATAGTGGATTTAGCTACTAGATGTATGTTAGGTGAAAAATTAGTTGATATGGGATATGGTACAGGTGTTTATAAAGAACCTAAGCTAGTATCAGTTAAAGTTCCTGTATTCTCAATGTCAAAGCTTGCAAAGGTTGATGTAAGTTTAGGGCCTGAAATGAAATCTACAGGAGAAGTTTTAGGTGTAGGAGAAAACTTAGAAGAAGCTTTATACAAAGGATTCTTAGCAGCAGGGAAGACCATGTCTAATAAGAGAGGTGTAGTACTTGCTACTATAAATAATTATGATAAAGAAGAGTTTATTGAAATAGCAAAAGATATGAAAGAATTAGGGTATACTTTTGTAGCGACAGAAGGTACAGCAAAGTCACTAAGAGAAAATGGAATAGATTCTGATGTGGTTAATAGAGTGGAAGAGGCTAGACCAAATATATTAGATTCTATAAGAAATAAACAAGTTGATATAGTAATAAACACACCAACTAAAGGAAATGATTCAACTAGAGATGGATTTAAGATAAGAAGAACAGCTACAGAGTTATCAACAGAAGTAATGACATCATTAGATACACTAAGAGCATTAGTTGAAGTCAAGAAAAAAGAAATAAAAGATGCTGGATTAGAGGTTTATGATATAGCTCAGCAATAACTAAAAGGGTATGAGATTAATAATCTCATACCCTTTTAGTTAATATCTCATAAATCTATTGTTAATACTTTTTCTTCTAGCACCTATATTTTGAGCTTCACAGTAGAAACGAGTATTTATATAAGGAGCAAATTTGCTAAACATCATTTTAAATTTAGGTATACCAAGTTCTCTAGGAGCTATCTCATCTAATCCAAAATAAATAACAATACCATCATCAGTCAAATAGAAAGATTGTGCTTCTGGAATTTCAACTTTGATATTAGAATGATACATACTAGGATGTTGCTGTATTTTGTAGTTAATATAATTAGAAACAACTTCAATTACATTAACATCACTTTTAAATACATCTTTTAAAGAAATAGTATTACCTGTAAGTAAATCATAATTATAATTGTATAAGTCATCATATTCTGGATATAATTCACCGGTAAATCCAGTAAGTCTCATTATTGCGCTTAAAATATGGTTTTTATTGAAAGTAACATTATAAGTAGTACGAGCTTTGAAGTTTTTAGTAGGTAAAGAATTGTTAATTGAATTATTATTAAATTGTTGCTGTTCTTTATTCATATCATCTTTAAAAGTATTTACATCTAATAGTATAGTTGAATTTATATTATTTAATATAGTTGGATTAATATAAAATGAATCATTTTTTAAATTAAATAAAACTGGGTATGCTAAATCATAAGAAAAAAATTCTTCCATGCCAATGTCTTCATTATACTGTGTATAAATCAAGTTATATAAACAATTTCCGTTATTTTGATTATTATCCATTTAAATTTATCCCCCTTTAAAATAAAAAATAAGCTAAATTATAATATGCAAAATTGATTAATATAGTTAATGAAATCTAAAAAATAATTTAATGTAAAAATTAGTATAAACTTATAAAATCATTATCAAAACTTAAAGTATATAAAGTATGCAAAATACCGAAAATATAAGCGATTATATGGTATAATACATAAATTGAGAGTAATTAATTCAGGAGGTAGATAATGTTATTACTAGCAGATAAATGGCAAGATTATGAACTTATTGATATGGGTAGCGGAGAAAAATTAGAGAGATGGGGAGGTTATGTATTAAGAAGACCAGATCCACAAATAATGTGGCCTATGACATCAGAATGGTCATTATGGAAAAACCCTCATGGACATTATCATAGAAGTAGTCGTGGTGGTGGACAATGGGAACATAAAAAGAAGTATCCAGAAAAATGGGTTATAAGTTATAAAAATTTAAAGTTTAACATAAGTCCAACAGGGTTTAAGCATACAGGATTATTTCCAGAACAGGCAGCAAACTGGGATTGGGCTATGGATAAAATATCAAATGCAAATAGACCAATAAAGGTATTAAATCTTTTTGCATATACTGGTGGAGCAACAGTAGCTTGTGCATATGCTGGAGCAGAAGTATGCCATGTTGATGCGTCAAAGGGTATGGTAACTTGGGCAAAAGAAAACTTACATACATCAGGTCTTGGAGATAGAAAAGTAAGATTTATAGTTGATGACGTTGTTAAGTTTGTTGAAAGAGAAATAAGAAGAGGAAATAAATATGATGCTATAATAATGGATCCACCTTCTTATGGAAGAGGACCAAAAGGTGAAGTATGGCAATTAGAAGAAAAATTATATGGATTAGTTGAATTATGTACGAAAGTACTATCAGATAAACCGTTATTCTTCTTAATAAACTCATATACAACAGGGTTATCTCCAATAATACTTGAACATATATTAGATGCCACAGTTTATAAAAAAGCTAAAAGCGGAAAAGTATATGCTGGAGAAATAGGATTACCAGCATCAAGGGATGGTAAAGTTCTTCCTTGTGGTATATTTGGAAGATGGGAGTCTAAATAATGGTTAAAGTCATATATGAAGACAATCATTTATTAGTAGTAGAAAAACCTGTAAATATATTATCTCAAGGTGATGATACTAACGATAAAGATATGGTTAATTTATTAAAACAATATATTAAAGAAAAATATAATAAACCAGGGAATGTATTTATCGGTTTAGTTCATAGATTAGATAGACCAGTAGGCGGAGTAATGGTGTTTGCAAAAACATCTAAAGCTGCATCTAGATTATCAGAGCAAATTAGAAATAAAACTTTTAAAAAAACGTATAGAGCCGTTATACATGGAACAATGGATAAAGAAGAATCTATACTTAAAGATTATCTTTATAAAAATAAAAAGACTAATATGGTAAGTGTAGTTAATAAAAATCATAAAGAAGCTAAAAATGCAGAGTTAAGTTATAAAACTTTAGATACAAAAAATAGATTAAGTTTAGTTGAGATTGATTTGAAGACAGGAAGGCCTCATCAAATTAGAGTTCAATTTTCAAGTAGAAAACATCCTTTGTTTGGAGATCAAAGATATGGTCAAGATGTCAATAAGGTTGGTCAACAAATATCTCTTTGGTCTTACAAAATAGAGATACAACATCCTACGACAAAAGAAAAAATGGAATTTATTTGCGAACCACCAAAGGAATATCCATGGAATACCTTTAAATAAAAGCAAAAGGATAGATAAGTATATGGAAAAATATATAGGATTTTATATAGATAAACCAATAGGTAACAATATATTTTCTTATGAAGAGAGGAGTAATAAAAAAATATATGTACCTAAACTTATAGAAGGAACATTAGATGATGTAGTTGTAGGAAATGAAGTAGTATTTAATGAAATAGATGAGAATATCGAAATAAAGTCTAAAGGTCTAAAAAATATGGTAAAATACAACCTTAAAGATAAAGATGTATACATTTTTGATAATCATAACCATGCACTATATTTTTGGATTAAAAGCCTTAAATTAAATAATTTTAATAAAGGATGTAAATTAGTTCATATTGATCAACATAAAGATATGAGAGAACCTGAAAACTATGATGTAGACATGGATAATATAGATGATGTATTTAGATATACTAATGAGGTTCTAAATGTAGGAAATTTTATTCAACCAGCATTAAAACACAGTATATTCTCAGACGTTATTATAATAGATAGTTCCTATGGGTTTAACTTAGATATACAAGGTGAATTTGTACTAGATATAGATTTAGATATATTTTCTAAAGACATGGAATATATATCCTATGATTTAAGAATAAACAAGATAAAAGAGTTAATCAAAAAAGCAAAAGTAATAACTATTGCATCTAGCCCATTTTTTATAGATCAAGAGTATGCTATAAAAGTATTAAAAGAATTATTTAATTATGATATAATAGAGTAGTTGAAAAGAAAATATGGTATAATTAAAAGTTTCTATTGAAAATTTATACTATAAGATAAAATTATATAATATAGGAGGACACAGGTATGAGTTTATATACTGAGTGGAGAAAATTAAGCGATAACCATGAAAGTCAAGAAGCAGAAGTAAAGTTCTGGGAAGAATATTTAAAAGTAGAAGCAGGAATATATAATGAACTTTTAAATACAAAAACATTTGTTGTAGAAGGAAAAGTTAGCGATTTAGCAGCTAAGTACAATACTTCAGTTGAATATTTCATGGGATTTATAGATGGAATAAGTGAAAGTTTAAATGAAGATATAACTTTAGAAACTATAGAAGCTGATAGCGAAATAAAATTAGATATAAACGTAGAAAAGTTATATTACAATATGGTAGCTGTTGAAGCTCATTGGTTATATAACTTACCAGGATGGAATGATATATTAACAGTTGAAGCTAGAAAAGAAATACAAAAAGCTCACAAAAAATCTAAGACAATAGTTAAAGAGGAAAAAATAGGAAGAAATGATGCTTGCCCATGTGGAAGCGGCAAAAAATATAAGAAGTGTTGTGGAAAGTAAGGTAAACTTATGTTTATTTTAAGACTTATTGATGAAGATGATGATTTAGCAGTTAAAGAATATATAAGTCAAAATAATCTATAAAAAATATGGCATCAAATAGAAGAAGTTAAAAAAGTAATATCTAACTTAAAACAGGACTAAAAGAAAGAAGAGTATATATAAGATACTCTTCTTTTTATATGTTGAATATAAATTAATATATTAGTTATTGTTTATATCAGATAAATCTTTAGCTATTTGAGCAGCAACTTTAGCATTGTTGTAAACTAACTCTATGTTAGATTCTAAACTCTTACCATCAGTTATAGTCTTAACTTTATCTAATAAGAATGGCGTAACATTTTTTCCAGCTATATTCTTTTCTTCAGCTTCTTTTAAAGCAGATTCTATAGCGTTGTTTATAGTATCATAATCCATTTCAAATTCCTCAGGTATTGGATTACCTATAACCATACCACCTTTTAAGTTTAAGTCCCATTTAGCTTTTAGAGCTTGTGCAACTTCCATAGAAGAATCTACTCTGTAATCAACACCGAATCCACTTCTTCTAGTGTAGAATGAAGGCATTTCGTCTGTACCAAATCCTATTACTGGAACTCCGTTAGTTTCTAAGTATTCTAAAGTTAATCCTATATCTAGTATAGATTTTGCTCCTGCACATATAACAGCAACATTAGTATTAGCTAATTCTTGTAAGTCAGCTGATATATCGAAAGTTGTTTCAGCACCTCTGTGAACACCACCTATACCACCTGTAGCAAATACTTTAACACCAGCTAAGTCAGCTAATATCATAGTAGTAGCAACTGTAGTAGCTCCTGTTAATTTCTTTGATATTATAAATGGTAAATCTCTTCTACTAGCTTTCACTACATCTTTGCTAGTTCCTAAGAATTCTATTTCTTCTTCAGTAAGACCAACTTTTAATACACCATCTATTATAGCTATAGTAGCTGGTATAGCTCCATTTTCTCTTATTATTTTACTAACATTTTTAGCCATTTCTATATTTTTAGGGTAAGGCATACCATGAGATATTATAGTTGACTCTAGCGCAACTACTGGTTGTCCTGCTGCTACTGCCTTTTGAACTTCTGGATGTACTTGTAAATATTTTTCTAACATAAGATCATCTCCTTAAGTATTTTTTCAACATTGTCTACTGACATGTTAGGATTTATTGTATTTTCATGAGAAAGTGCGATTATTGAAGCTGCCATAGAGAATTTAGCACAGTACTCTATATCAAAATCATTTATATGAGAATAGATAAGTCCTGCTGTAAACGCATCTCCAGCACCCGTAGCACTTACTATATTAACGTCTACACCATTTATATGCATACTAGCTTCATTGTTGGCACAATATACTCCATTTTTACCAAGGGTAATAAATACATTTTTTACACCTTTTTCAATAAAGTATTTACAACATAATTTTATATCTTCCATATTATTTATTTTTATATCAGATAAAGCCTCAGCTTCATACTGATTTAGTTTTATAGTATGGAATAGTCCAATTACATCTTTAATTTTCATACATTTTGATGTAGAAACTGTATCAACAAAAATAGGTATATGTGAATATGTTGAAGTAATATAATCAATAACATCTTGAGATAAATTAGTATCTATTACGATAGCTAAAGAATCGTTAATTTGTTGATGTTTTGATGTTATATAATCTAAATCTAGTTTGTCTAATATATCCATATGAGATATTGCAACTTGCATATCATTATCGTCATTTAGTATAGAAACATACATTGAAGTTGGATATTCATTAGAAACATAGCAATCTTCTACATCTATACCATAACTTCTACATTCTGATAATATTTGATTTCCATATAAATCATTTCCAATAGCAGATATAAGTTTTGTATTTATACCTAATCTACATATATTGTCAGCAATGTTTCTCCCAACACCACCTAAAGATATATCAACTTTACCTGGGTTAGAATCAAATAAAACTAAAGACTTATTAGGAACACCTTGAATATCTATATTAGAACCACCGATAACTGTTATATAGTTGCTTTTCTTTAGAATATATCCTTTTCCTATGATATATCCTTTTTTCATAAGGTTAGTTATATGTACTGCAACTGAAGAACGAGTTATAGATAGTTTATCAGCTAATTCTTGTTGAGAAATCATAGGATTCTCTTTTATTACATCTAGAATTTCTTTTTCTCTATCAGTCATAATTTTATCACCTTGATTAATATTTGTTTATATAATAAGCATATATTAATAGTATTTTAACATATGCTTATTATATATTTCAACAATAAATTATTAAATATACTCATTTATGTAACAAAAATATTTATGCATCATAGAATAAGACTAAGACAAAAGTTTTTAGGAGGACAACTATGAAGATAGGGGATATTGTAGCAAGAAAATCTTATAATAAAGATATTGTTTTTAAAATAATGGGATTTAGTATAGATGAAAATAATAATAAAATTGCCTTATTAAAAGGCGTAGCTTTTAGAATTATTGCAGATGCATATGTAGATGATTTAGAAGAAGTTAAACTTCCAGATATAAGAGATCTTTTGATTGATAAAAATGTGGAAGGTATATTATCAAAATCAGTGAAAAATGCAAGAGATAGACAAAAAAAGATGATTAGAGCAGTTCCTAAATTGCAGGCAAATTCAAATTCATATGGTATTCCAGGAAAAGTTCTTCAAATAGATGGAGATAAGGATTATCTAAAAATATGTTTAGATGTTTATACAGAACTTGGTATTCCAGCAGTTGGTGTTGCAATTCCAGAAGCCAATCAATATAAAGAAGTACTTAATTTACTTGAAAAGCATAAACCGGATATATTAGTTATAACAGGCCATGATGCCTTAACAAATAGAAATGGTAATATAACAGATTTAAGTAATTATAAAAACTCAATGAATTTTATTAAAGCAGTAAAGCAAGCTAGAAAATGGCAATCAGATATAGATAGCTTAGTTATATTTGCAGGAGCTTGTCAATCTAACTATGAACAACTTATAAATGCAGGAGCCAATTATGCTAGTTCACCAGGTAGAATAATGATACATGCATTAGATCCTGTATTTGTAGTTGAAAAAATTGCTTGTTCAAGAATAGATACTATAGTTCCTGTTGATGAAATAATAGAGCAGACTGTAACTGGAATTAAAGGGGTTGGAGGTTTAGAAACAAGAGGTAAATTTAGATGGGCAATGCCAAAATCAATGTTATATTAATAAATAAGTTAAAAAATATATGATATATCAAAAATTTCTATTGACTTTTGTATTAAAAATATATAAAATAATTAGTTTAAACATTTGACAAATGAACATAATTATGGTATTATGTAAACATACAAACGTTTAAAGAAGGTGATATTATGGCTACTGTTCAAACTCTAGATAAAATAAGAGAAAGCCTTGAGAGGCATTTAGGCAAGAAAATATTACTAAGAGCAAACAAAGGAAGAAAACAAATAATTACTAAAAGGGGAGTACTAGAAAAAGTATATCCAAGTGTATTTGTTATAAAACTAGATGATGGAGATGGAGGATACTCTAGAGTATCTTATAGCTATTCTGATTTATTGACATCTAATGTGAAAGTACAAGTTTTTAAAGATCAAAATAAATTGCACGCAAGTTAAAATTATACCTATTAAAAATAGGTGTAATTTTTTTTTTTCCTTTCTAATATAAATATAGTGTGATAATTATATTTAATTTACAGGGGGACAAATTTATGGAACTAATTAAAGATGTAATAAAAGTTGATAACAGATTAGATTTTGGAAAATATCAAACATTCATAGAAACAGAAGTTGTTGTGCCAGATAAAAAGTTAGATGTATATGATATAGTTAAAACTGAAGGGTACATATCTTTAAGAAAAGTAGAAGTTACAGATGGAAAGTTAATTTTCAGAGGGAGTTTTAATTATAATGTAATTTATATAGCTGATGATAAGACTACAGTTTCAAATGTAGATGGAAAAATAGAAATAAATGAAGTAGTAGAAAAAGATAATTTAGTTCAAGATATGGAATACATGCTATATCCAGAAGTAGAACATATAGATTGTACTATACTTAATGAAAGAAAAATAAGAGTAGGTACTCTTATGAATATAAAAGGAAGCTTATTTGATAAACAGAGATTAGATATAGTTAAGGATGTTTCTCAAGTAGAAGGAATACAAAAGTACAGAAAAGAAGTAAGCTATCAAGATATAATAGGCATAGAAAAGTCTGAAAGTGTAATAAGAGATACTATGACTATAAATACTGAAGAAATACAATCTATAATAAGTCTAAATCCAGCTGTTAGAATAAAAGAAAGTAGAGTAGCTGACAATAAAGTAATAATAGGAGGAGTATTAGAAATAAATCCATTAGCTTGCACTTATGATGGAGAATTAGTTGAGTTAGATAGAGCAGGAGTAGAATTTACTCAATTTATAGAAGTTCCAGGTGTTTGTGAAGGTATGACAGAAGAAACATTATTATCTATGGGTGATTTAAATTATACATTTAAGCAAAACAATGAAAGTAATACGGGAATATTAGAATTAGATTGTACTGTATATTCTAAAGTTAAAGTAACAGATGAAGTAACAAGAGAAGTTTTACAAGATGCTTATTCACCACAAAAAGTTTTAAAATTTGACCAAAAATCTGTTGAATTAAATAAAACTTTAAATAATAGTACAGAAAGTTTTACAATAAGGGAATCTATAAATAATACAAATGAAGATATACAAATAAAAGATGTAGTAAGTGTTTGCCCATCTATATTTATAGAAAATTCATATGTTGAAGGTGACGAAAGTATTATACAAGGCATAGTTAAAATAGATATATTATACGTTCCAGTGGAAGGGTTAAAATCAGTTTATAAATTAAGTGAAGAAATACCATTTGAACATGAGGTAGCTGTAGATAATATAACAGACACTAGTAAAGTATTTAGTACAGTTTGTATAGATAAAATAGATGCAGATTTAAATAGAGATTCCATAGATTTAAATGTAAAAATAAGTAGATTTACTGAGGTGATAGATAAAAAATCAGAAAGTTTTATAATAAAAGGTGATGATTTAGGAGAATACGATTTATCTAAAGCGCCAAGTATAATAGTTTATATATGCAAAGAAGGAGATAGCCTTTGGAATGTTGCTAAAAAATACAATACTACTGAAGAAGAAATAGCTGAATTAAATGATATAAAATCAGATGAATCATTATGTACAGGAAAATGCTTAATATTAGAAAAAAAAGTAGTTTCAGCTGAATAATTTAATCAAAATAATCAAAATAAAATGATAGGGGAATTATAATCCCCTATTATTTTATTTTTTGTAGTATAATGATAATAGTTATTAAAGCATTATATCTACAATAAGGAGGCTAAAATGAATTCTATAAAACTAAAAAGTAGAGCGAAAATAAATTTATCGATAGATGTATTAGGAAAAAGAGAAGATGGATATCATTTAGTCGAAATGATAATGCAAACGATTGATTTATATGATGTTATAAAAATAATAGAATTAAGTTCGGATGATATAATTCTAAAAAGTAATAGTAGCGATATTCCTTTAGATGATAATAATATTGTTTATAAAGCTATAAATCTATTAAAAAATAAATTCAATATAAATAAAGGTATTGAAATTTTTATACAAAAAAATATACCTATAGCAGCAGGAATGGCTGGAGGTAGTTCTAATGCGGCTGCTGTATTAGTTGGTCTTAATAAGCTATGGGGATTAAATCTATCAGAATTAGATTTACAAAAATTGGGATTTAAATTAGGGGCAGATGTACCTTTTTGTATATCAGGAAAAGCTGTATTAGCCCAAGGAGTTGGAGAAGAATTAAGTTTTATTAAAGGGTTACCAAAAGATATATCGATTTTAATATGCAAACCTGAAATTTTTGTATCAACTAAAGATGTATATGAAGGTCTAGATTTAAATAATATACAAAATAGGCCAGATAATAAGAAATTATTAGAAGACCTTAGACAAGAAAATATACAATCTTTAGCTAAAAATATGGTAAATGTACTCGAAAGTGTCACAAGCATACATTATAGAGAAATAAAAGAGATAGAAAAAGTCATGATGGAAAATGGAGCATTAGGATCTATGATGAGTGGAAGTGGTCCAACAGTTTTTGGATTGTATAAAAATAGAGAAGATGCTTTAAAAAGTGAAAAAGAGTTATTAAAAAATTATAAACAAGTTTATGTAGTTAATAGTAGTGAAAAAGGAGTTGAGGTTATTGGATAATTTAAATAAATTAAATTTAGATGAATATAAGCCATTAAGGGATGTAGTTTTTGAGAATCTAAGAGAAGCTATATTAGAAGGAAGATTAAGACCAGGCCAAAGACTTATGGAAGTTCAGTTAGCAGAACAATTGGGAGTAAGTAGAACGCCAGTAAGAGAAGCTATAAGGAAGCTTGAATTAGAAGGACTAGTTATAATGTTACCTAGAAAGGGAGCATATGTAGCCAATATGTCTTTAAAAGATGTAATAGATGTGTTAGAAATAAGAGCTAGTTTAGAAGGTCTTGCAGCATCTCTTGCAGCTCAAAGAATGAACTCTGATGACATAAAAAAATTGGAAAAAATAGCTAAGGAATATGAGAAAAGTATAAAAGATTCAGATTTAGAAACTTCATTAATAAAAGATGTTGAATTCCATGAGTGTATATTTAAAGCTACTAATAATAAAAAATTACATCATCTAATAAATTCTTTATGGGAACAGGTATATAGGTTTAGAGTAACTTATATATCAGATTACGGATCATCATTAAGTATAATAAATGAACATAAGCTTATATTAGATGCTATAAAAAAAGGTGATACTGAATTAGCTAAAAAATATGCTACAGAGCATATAGAAAAAGCAGAGCAATTTATGATAGAGAAAGCAAATAATAAAGAATTATAATAAAGAAGGTTTTACCTTCTTTTTTTACTGGAAAAAATTATGAATAAATAAAAACGAATTGGATATACTCAAGCTATAATTAAATTTTAGGGGGATATAAAAATGAAAAATGAACAAAAAATAAAGTTAAGATTAACTATATTGATAATATGTTTTATAGGTGTTATATCTATGATGACTATATCTATAAATGGGGAAAGTCAAAAAATAGATAATATTTCAGATGATTACAAAGAAAAGTTAATAAGATTTCATGTTTTAGCTAATAGTGACTCAGATGAAGACCAAGAATTAAAGTTAAAAGTTAGAGATGCAATTATAGAATATTTACAACCAAAACTTATAGAATCTAATAGCATAGATGAAAGTGAAGATATAATCAAGAATGAATACGAAGAACTGGAAAAAATAGCTAGCAATATTATTATTGAAAATGGATATACTTATGAAGTAAAGGTAGGTATTGATTATAGCAATTTTCCTACTAAACAATACTCTAGTGTGGTACTTCCAGCAGGAGAATATAAAGCCTTAAGAATTATAATAGGTGAAGGTCAAGGCAAAAATTGGTGGTGTGTTATGTTTCCTCCTTTATGCTTTGTAGATGAAGAAAATGGAGTGATAGACAAAGCTACTGATGATAAATTAAGAGAAGTATTAACAAAAGAAGAATATGAATTAATAACACAAAACAAGAAGAAAGAAAGTAAAAACAATACAAGAACAAGAGTAAATGTAAAGTCTAAGATAGTTGAAATCTTAGATAGTTTATTCTAACAAACCTATAATAATGAAGGAGTGACTTTAACTATGGACAGGTTGATTAAACTGTTAGTATCAGTATTAGTTTTAACCTATATAAGTATGCCAACTAAATATGTATTAGCTGAAGGTACAAAAGTCGAACCAAATGAACAAAGAAAAGAAGTTATAAGTATAACTAATGAAGAGTTATTATTATTATCTAAGTTAATTACAGGAGAAGCTAGAGGAGAAAGTTATGAAGGTCAATTAGCTGTAGCCGCAGTTGTTGTAAATAGAGTCAAAGATTCTAGATTTCCTGACAATATAAAAGATGTTATATATCAAAAAAATGCTTTTTCGGTGGTTAAAGACGGATCTATAAATATAAATCCAACTGAAAGTGCATATAAAGCAGCTCAAGAAGCTTTATATGGAGAAGATCCTACTAATCATGCAATATATTTTTGGAATCCAGATATAGCTACATGTAAATGGATTCAAACTTTGAATCCATATATGAGAATAGGAAATCATGTTTTTGCAAAATAAAAATACAGAAAATTTAGTTAAAGAAGCTTTTGCTTCTTTATTTTTTTATAAAAATAAACTATAATTATCATTTAGGTAATGTAGTAAGTATATATTATATAAATGATAAATTTTACACCAGGAGGGTGAAATAATTATGAGTAAACTTAATGTAGCCTTAATATTCGGAGGAAAATCAGGAGAACATGAAGTATCATTGATGTCTGCATCTTCTGTATACAAATACATTGATAAAGATAAATATAATGTAATGACAATAGGTATAACTAAAGAAGGTAGATGGTTATACTGTGAAGGAAATGAAGAAAATATAAAAAATGGTGAGTGGGTTAACTTAGCAAAAAAAAATGTTGAAATAAACTTAGTTCCATGTGGAAATAAAGAAGTTGGGATACTTTTTGAAGATGGAAAGGTAGAAAAAATAGATATATTATTCCCTGTATTACATGGACCTTATGGAGAAGATGGAACAATACAAGGGTTATTTGAAATAAGTCAAATTCCTTATATAGGATGTGGAGTTTTAGCATCTAGTGTTGGAATGGATAAACTTATATGTAAAAAGGTATTTACTGAAATAGGACTACCTCAAGTGAATTATACTGATACTAACAAATGGCAATTCATTAATGATAGTGAAGGTGAATTAAACAAGATAGAATCAAAGCTTAACTATCCTATATTCGTTAAGCCTGCAAACTTAGGATCAAGCGTAGGTATATCAAAGGCAACTAATAGAAAAGAGCTTTTAGAAGGTATAAATGAAGCGTTAAGATATGATTCTAGAATAGTTTTAGAACAAGGGATAGATGCTAGAGAAATAGAAGTTGCGGTTCTTGGAAATAATGAAGTAAAAGCTTCGATAGCAGGGGAAATAAAGCCAGCAAAAGATTTCTATGATTATAATGATAAATATTTAGATGGTGCATCTACTTATGATATACCAGCACAAATTAGTGAAGAAGATATGAATTATATAAGAGAAAAGGCTATACAAGCGTTCAAAGGGATAGATGGAAAAGGTCTTTCTAGAGTAGACTTTTTCAAGGATAAAAATTCTGGAGAAATATTTATAAATGAGATAAATACATTACCAGGATTTACAAATATAAGTATGTATCCTAAAATGTGGGAGGCTACAGGATTAGAATATACTAAACTTATAGATGAGCTTATAAAATTAGCTATAGATTCAAAAAAGTAAAGTAGGTGTAACTAATGAGTAATAGGCCAATAGGTGTATTTGATTCAGGTCTAGGTGGATTAACTGTATTAAAAGAAATAAATAAACTTTTACCTAATGAAAATATAGTGTATTTTGGTGATACAGCTAGGGTACCTTATGGGCCAAGATCAAAAGAAACTGTAATACAATATACTTTTCAAGCTATAAACTTTTTGATATCTCAAAACGTAAAAGCTATAGTAATAGCTTGTAATACAGCGACAGCTAGAACCTTAAAATTAGCTCAAAAAAAGTATGATATACCTATAATCGGAGTTATAGAAGCTGGAGCAAGAACAGCAGCTTATACGACTAAAAATAATATAGTTGGAGTCATAGGAACACAAGGAACTATAAATTCTAAAGCATATAATCTAGAAATATCAAAGCTTAATAAAGATATAAGAATAATAGATAAAGCATGTCCATTATTTGTTCCTATAGTAGAAGAAGGATGGTCTAATACAGATATAGCACATCTAACTGCAAAAAGATATTTGCAGGAATTAATAGACAAAGGTATAGATTCTCTTGTATTAGGATGTACTCATTATCCTTTACTAAAAAAGACGATAGGAGAAGTTGTTGGAGAGAATATAACATTAGTAAATCCTGCAAAAGAAACAGCGAAAGATTTAGAAAAAGTACTACAATTAAATAATTTATTAAAGGGTGAAGATACTAAACCGAATTGTCAGTATTATGTATCTGATATACCTGAAAAATTTGCTTTATTAGCAGGTGAATTTTTAAATCAAGAAATAGACAATATAAATAATGTGAATATACAAAAATATTAACATTAACAAATATAAACTTTAGACCATTGGTTTAAAGTTTATACTTGTTTAGGAGGAAATTAAATGGACGTAAAGGTTAATATACGTACTAAGCAATATGATAATAATGGTTATGTAGATACTATAAACTTAGACACAGTAGCCAATTTATACAATAAAAATAATGATATATATATAGTATATAAAGAAGAAATAGAGGGATTGAAAACTACGACAACTATAAAAATATCAGATGATGAAGTTAGTATAAAAAAATTTGGTAATACTAATTCTAATATGATATTAAAGGAAGGATATACTCATACAAACCAGTATAGAACACCTCAAGGAATATTTGTTATAGAAACAAAAACTAATAAATTAGATATAAATAAAGATATAAACAATTCTATAAAAGTAAATATAGAATATGATATTAATATAATGGATTTATTTAAAGGTAAAAATGAAATAGATATAAACATACAAATATAAATTTAACTTAATTTATATTTGTATAAAGATATTTAAAATACTACCTTTTATTTAATTTATTTGGTATTATAATAATACTAAAGTTTATGCGTTTTGTTAAAATTAACAAGGGTTTATATTCTTTCTGTAGAAAATATATATAAAACTAAATGTAAGAGGTATAATTATGATTTTTGAAAAGGTACTAAGTACTATAAATAAATATAATTTAATAGAGAATGGAGATAAAATTGTTTTAGGTCTTTCAGGAGGACCTGATTCTGTTTGTCTATTACATATACTTAACAGGCTAAAAAATGAAATGGATATAGAGATATATGCGGCTCACTTAAATCATCAAATTAGAGGGCTAGAAGCACAAAAAGATGCATTATATGTATCGAAGATTTGTGATGATATGGGTATAACGCTTTTTGTGAAATCTATAAATGTACCGAAATATTGTTTAGATCATGGGTTATCAATCGAAGAAGGCGCTAGAAAACTTAGATATGAAATGTTTAATGAAATAAAGAATAAAACTAAATCTAATAAGATTGCTGTGGGACACAATCTAAATGATCAAGCAGAAACTATACTTATGCGTATTATGAGAGGTACAGGACTTCAGGGATTAAGAGGAATAGAGTATATAAGAGAAAATAGCATAATTAGACCTATACTAGATATAGATAGAAAAGATATAGAATCTTATTGTAAACATTATGACTTAAATCCTAAGGTTGATGAATCAAACCTAGAAAATATATATACTAGGAATAAAGTTAGATTAGAACTTATACCTTACATGAGGGATAATTTTAATCCTAATATAATAGAATCTATAGTGAGAATGAGCAATAGTTTAAAAATTGATAGTGATTATATAGAGGATGAATCCAATATAAAATATAAGGAAGTTTCTAGTAAAATAGAAGAGTCTATAAATATAGATATAAAAGGATATACTAATTTACATAAGGCTATAAAAATAAGAATTTTAAGAAAAGCTATAAAAGAGTTATTAGGAGATACAAATTTCGTAGATCAAAAACATATAGAAGATATTATGGAGTTAGAAAGTGAAAATAAACTAGATAAAAAAATAAATCTTCCAAGAGGATTATTTGCATATAGAAGAAAAAATAACATAATATTAACTACGAGAGAAATTATTAATGAAGATATAGAGTTCTGTTATAATATACCTATTAATGGTTTTATAAAAATAAAAGAATTAGATATGATAGTTGAAACCCAAATAATGAATATTAATAGATACAAAAGTATGAAATCAGATAAGATATCTAAAGGGTTTGATTTTAATAAAATAAAGGGGGGGATAGTTGTAAGAAGTAGAAAGCAGGGAGATAAAATTAAGCTTTCTGTAGGTAGCAAAAAAATAAAACAATTATTCATAGATTTAAAGATTCCTAAGGAAGAAAGATGCAAAGTTCCTATTATTGCAGACAGTGAAGAAATTATATGTGTAGGAGATCAAAGAATCAGTGAAAACCATAAGATTGATGTAAATACAAAAGAAGTCTTAAAGATTAGCTTTAAGAAATTATAGATTAAAACAACGTATGAAAGGAGGGCTTCTTTTGAATAAGATTTTCAAAGGAATGGGATTTTATTTGCTAATATTTGTAATAATAGTAGCAATAGTTCATATTACAGGTAAGCCAGCAGATAAAGTTAAACAAATGAAATTCTCGGAAGTATATAGAGAGTTAGATAAAGAAAACATAAAAAATATAAACTTTATAAATGGAACTGCTGTAGAAGGAACAATAAAAGATACTAATACTAAATTTAGATCATATGTACCAGAAGAAGCAATGGGAACACAATTATCTAATGAAATATTAACACAAGCTAAAGAAGGGAAATTAGTATTTTCTGGAGAGGCTAAGCCAACTACACCTTGGTTCGTAGAAATGTTACCAACACTATTATTATTATTTGGTATGTTAGTGTTATGGTTTGTATTTATGAATCAGTCTCAAGGTGGAGGCGGAAAAGTTATGAACTTTGGTAAATCAAAAGCTAAAGTGCATAAAGATGATGAAAAAACTAGAGTTACATTTAAGGATGTAGCAGGTTTAAATGAAGAAAAAGAAGATTTACAGGAAGTAGTTGATTTCTTAAAAAATCCTAAAAAATATATTGATTTAGGTGCTAGAATACCAAAAGGTATACTTATGGTTGGTCCTCCAGGAACAGGTAAAACGTATTTATCAAGAGCCGTTGCAGGTGAAGCAGGAGTACCATTCTTTAGTATCAGTGGTTCTGATTTCGTTGAAATGTTTGTTGGGGTTGGTGCTTCAAGAGTAAGAGATTTATTCGAGCAAGCAAAGAAAAATGCACCAGCAATAATATTCATAGATGAAATAGATGCTGTTGGTAGAAAAAGAGGAGCCGGTCTTGGCGGAGGTCATGATGAAAGAGAGCAAACTCTTAATCAATTACTTGTTGAAATGGATGGATTTGGTATAAATAATGGTATAATAATAATGGCAGCTACAAATAGACCTGATATACTTGACCCAGCATTACTTAGACCAGGTAGATTTGATAGAGAAGTTGTTGTTGGAGCTCCTGACGTTAAAGGTAGAGAGGCTATATTTAAAGTTCACTCAAAAAATAAACCTTTATCAGATGATGTTAAGCCAAATGTATTAGCTAGAAGAACACCTGGATTTACTCCAGCTGATATAGAAAATATAATGAATGAAGCTGCTATACTTACAGCTAGAAAAAGACAAAAAGAAATTCATATGGATACGATAGAAGAAGCTATAACAAAAGTTATGGTTGGGGTAGCTAAAAAGTCTAGAGTAATAAGCGAGAAAGATAGAAAACTTACAGCATACCATGAAGGTGGTCATGCGGTGTGTATGCATATATTAAAAAATGTAAATCCAGTTCACCAAGTTACAATAGTTCCAAGAGGTAGAGCAGGTGGATTTACTGAGCCACTTCCAAAAGAAGATCAAATGTATGGAACTAAAAAAGAAATGGAAGAAACTATAATAATGGCACTTGGAGGTAGGGTTGCTGAAGAGTTAGTACTAGATGATATATCAACTGGTGCATCAAATGACTTAGAAAGAGTTACTCAAACTGCAAGAGCTATGGTTACTAAATATGGTATGAGTGAAAAACTTGGACCAATGGTATTTGGTGACAATGAAGATGAAGTATTCTTAGGAAACAGCTTTACATCTAAGAGAAACTACTCTGAAGAAGTTGCTTTTGAAATAGATAAAGAAATAAAAAGAATAGTAGATGTAGCATATAAAGAATGTAGAAGAATACTACAAGAAAATATGGATAGATTAGACTATATAGCTCAAGCTTTATTAGTTTATGAAACATTAGATTCAGAACAATTTGTTAAAGCATTTAATAAGGAATTACCATTAGATATTTCTACAGATGATTTAGCTACAACAGCTGAAGTAGTAGACGAAGGTGAAAAGTTAATAACTGAAGAAATAAATAATGATGATAAATTAGTAACTGAAGATACTAATGAGAATATAAATGATTTAAAAAATGATAGATTTGAATAAAAAATAGGACCTATATAGGTCCTATTTTAATATAAATATATTTACACTAGATGAGGTATAATATGAAAAATAAAATAATAGAAATTTTATTAAATAAAGATAATGAATTTATATCAGGAGAAGAACTATCAAAAATGTTTGGCATTTCTAGAGCTGGTATATGGAAACATATTAAATCTTTAAAAGATGAAGGATACAGTATAGAGTCAGTTAGTAGAAAAGGATATAGACTAACAGAAAGACCAACAGATATTTTAACCAATCAAAATATAGGTCATGATTTAAATACTAAATTTATAGGTAAAAAAATAATTCATTTTGATACTATAGGATCTACCAATGATTATGCTAAAAAGATAGCTTATGAAGAGGATGAAGGTACAGTTATTATAAGTGAAGAACAAACTAAAGGAAGAGGAAGAATAGGACGTGCTTGGGAGTCAAAAAGAAATGAAGGAATTTGGATGAGTATTATATTAAAGCCAAATATAATACCTTATAAAGCTCCATTTTTGACATTAATAGCTGGTGCTAGTATAGTAAATGCATTAAACAATTTAGATATTGAAGCTAGTATAAAGTGGCCAAATGATATTATTATAAGTAATAAAAAAATATGTGGTATTTTAACTGAATTATCATATGAAATTGAAAGGATAAATCATATAGTGTTAGGTATAGGTATAAATGTTAAAACTATGGAGTTTTCTAAGGAAATATGTAATATAGCGACTTCTTTATATAAAGAAGGATATAATGTTTCTAGAGTTGATTTAGTTAGGGCTATACTTAAAGAGTTTGAATATTTATATTTAGAATATATAAACAATAACAACAAAGAAAAAACATTAGATATTTGTAGAAAGTATTCAGCTATAATTGATAAAGATATATATATTATAAATGGAGATAATAAAGAACTAGTTAAATGTTTAGATATAAATGAAGATGGAAATTTAATTATAAATGACAAATATGGGAACAAAAGGGAAATCTTATCAGGTGAAGTTTCTATAAGAGGAGTTAAGGGATATGTATAATAATATTTTAGATGTAATAAGGAATAAAAGTTGGACAAGATCAGGATTTAAAATGATTAACGGGTTGTACGGTGATAATATGTGAAGAATGTGCTATTTGTGGAGTTGATGTAAGAGGTGGTGGATCTGCTAAATAAAGCTGGATGTAAAAAGATATCTCAAATAGCTCATAATGGATATGCTAAATCTATATTCCCTATACATACATATTATTATGGAAATACTATATTTACTATGGCTATTGGTGAAATCGAGTCAAATATAACTCTTATTGGCTCGTTAGCAACAGAAGTAGTAGAAAAAGAGTGTTATTAATGCAATAAAGAATGCAAAAAATGTAAATAATATAGTATCTTATAAAGATATACATCAAAAATAAGAGTTGTTGACAATGTGTATACCTATTGATAAAATTATTTTGTTAAAGCTGGTATCTAAAATTTAGAGCCAGACTAAAACCTAAAAAATTAAATAAAATTTTAGAAGTCCGGCATCTTTTATGAGCTGGAACGGAGGTGTACTTTTATGAATACTGTTAATCAACGTAAAACAGTAAAAAAACTTGATGTAAGAAAGATGACTATTATAGCTATGTTATCAGCTATATCTATAATTATGTCTCTAACACCTATAGGTTATATACCTATAAATCCGGTTATGAATTTAACCATAATGCATATACCGGTAATAATAGGGGCAATAGTAGAAGGTCCACTAGCAGGTATGATTATAGGATTTGTATTTGGAGCGACAAGTTTATTAAAAGCTCTTACAGCACCAACTGTAACTAACTTTATATCTTTAAATCCTTTGGTTTCAATATTACCAAGGATGTTAATCGCTATTGTATCATATTATTCATATATATTTATTAGCAATATGATTGATAAAGCAATATCGAGAAAATCAGATGAGGGTATAAAGAATAGTAAGTTAAAAATAGTCCCAGCTGCATTTACAGGTGTAATAGGTACATTAACTAATACCATTGGGTATTTAGGTATGGCATACATATTATATGCCCAAAGATTTGCAGAGGCTTATATATCAAGTAACCCTAATGCAAGTGGATTAAATCCTGCTTATATACTATTTGGTCTAGTAGGAGCAAATGCTATACCAGAAGCAATATTAGCAGCAATTATAGTAGGATCAGTTGTCACTGTACTTAAGACAGTTAGAAGATAGAAAGAAGGTAAATTTATGCTTTTAGTATTCGATGTTGGAAATACCAATATGGTTTTAGGTATATATAAAAATAATGAATTAATAAGACATTGGAGAATAAACACTGATAGAGATAAAACATCAGATGAATATGGAATGCTCATTAGAAATTTATTCCAATATGAAAATTTAAATATGAATGACATAAAAGATGTTATAATATCATCTGTAGTACCAAACGTAATGCATTCGCTTGAAAATTTCTGCATAAAATACTGTAATAAACAACCTATGGTTGTTGGACCTGGAATTAAAACTGGATTAAATATAAAATATGATAATCCAAAACAAGTTGGAGCAGATAGAATAGTTAATGCAGTAGCGGGTATAGAAAAATATGGTTATCCACTAATAATAGTTGATTTTGGAACAGGAACAACATTCTGTGCTATATCTGAAAAAGGAGAATATTTAGGTGGAACTATAGCTCCTGGTATAAAGATATCAAGTGAAGCTTTATTCCAAAGGGCATCAAAACTTCCTAGAGTTGAACTTGTTAAGCCAGGCAATACTATATGCAAAAATACAGTATCAGCTATGCAGTCTGGGATAATATATGGTTATGCTGGATTGGTTGATAAAATAGTAGATATGATGAAAAAAGAATTAAACCAAGAAAATGTAAAAGTAATTGCTACAGGTGGATTAGCAAATCTTATTGCAACTGAAACTGAAAGCATAGATAATATAGATAGATTTTTAACTTTAGATGGTTTGAGATTTATATACGATAAAAATAAAGAATAGCAGTAAGGAATTGGGTGTCAAACTCAGTTCCTTTTTGTGATAATGGGTGAAGTTTTGGATATATATATATAATAAATTTCAATAATAAGAAGGAGACGGAAATGAAAATAGGAAATGTTGAATTAAAAAATAAAGTGTTTTTATCACCAATGGCAGGTGTTACAGACCTACCTTTTAGATTAATATGCAAAGAACAAGATTGCGGAATGCTTTATACAGAAATGGTTAATTCCAAAGCGTTATGTTACGATGATCAAAACACTAAAAAAATGTTGAAAATAGAAAATGAAGAACATCCAGTAGCAATACAAATATTTGGATCAGATCCAGAGTTTATGGGTGGAGCTGCTAGAATATTAAATGAATATCCAAATGAAATACTGGACATAAATATGGGATGTCCAGCTCCTAAAGTAGTAAAAAATGGTGATGGTTCTGCACTACTTAAAAATCCTAAGTTAGCATCAGAAGTATTAAAGTCTGTTGTTAATAACTCTGAAAAGCCAGTTACTTTAAAAATAAGAAAAGGATGGGATGATACTTGTATAAATGCAGTAGAAATAGCAAAAATAGCTGAAGATGCAGGTATAAGTGCGATAGCTATACATGGTAGAACAAGAGAGCAATATTACTCAGGTAAAGCAGACTGGGATATAATAGGAGAAGTAAAGGAAAATGTAAGTATACCAGTTATAGGTAATGGTGATGTATTTAGTGTGGAAGATGCTATAAATATGTTAGAAAAAACTAAGTGTGATGCTATAATGATAGGTAGAGGTGCCCAAGGTAATCCATGGATATTTAAAAGAATTAACCATTATATGCAAACAGGAGAAATATTACCAGAACCTACATTAGAAGAAAAAATAAATACAGCTAAAAAACATTTAGGTTTAGCAGTACAAGAACATGGAGAATATATAGCGGTAAGGGAAATGAGAAAACATCTTGCGTGGTATATAAAAGGCCTTAAAAACTCAGCTAGAATAAGAGATGAAATAAACAAGATAGAATCTTATGAAGAAGTAGTAGCTAAGCTAGATGCATATATGGAGGATTGCTTGACATTAGTATAATAGTGACTTATAATATAGCGCATAAATTAAAACAATAAGCAATAAATATTAAAATAAAGTTGGGAGAAATCCCAAGTATATAAAGAAGGAGTTGTAGGGGTTATGGAAGATAAGAAAGAAATACTGTTAACTCAAGAAGGATACCAAAAGTTGGAAGATGAAGTAGAGTTTTTAAAAACTGTAAGAAGAAAAGAAGTTGCTGACAGAATAAAGGTAGCAATATCATTTGGAGATATATCAGAAAATGCTGAGTATGATGAAGCTAAAAATGAGCAAGCTCAAGTAGAAGAAAGAATAATGAAATTAGAAAATATGATAAGAAGAGCAGTTATCATAGATGAATCTAGTATAGATGTTAATGTTGTTACTATAGGATCTATAGTTAAAGTTAAGGATCTTGAATTTGAACAAGATGATGAGTATACAATAGTAGGATCTGCAGAAGCTGATCCATATGATGGAAAAATATCAAATGAGTCTCCAGTTGGAAAAGCTCTTTTAGGTAGACGTACAGGAGATATAGTAGAAGTTCAAGTTCCAGATGGAACAGCGAAGTTCGAAATATTAGAAATAAGAAGATAAACTAGGAGGGAAACAAATGAATAATAATCAATTACAAGAAGATCTTAGTGAAGTACTTCAAGTAAGAAGAGACAAATTAGCTAAGCTACAAGAAATGGGTAGAAATCCATTTGATCAAAGTAGATATGATAGAAATAGTAATTCTATTGAAATCAAAAATGATTTTGAAAACTTTGAAGGAAAAGTTGTTAAAATAGCTGGTCGTATAATGAGTAAGAGAATCCAAGGTAAAGCAGGATTTATAGATGTACAAGATCATGAAGGTAGAATTCAATGTTATGTTAGACTAGATAGAATAGGCGAAGAAGAATATGCTGTTTTCTCTACATATGATATAGGAGATATAATAGGTCTTGAAGGTGAAGTTTTCAAAACTAAAAAAGAAGAAATATCTGTAAAGGCTAATGAAGTTGTGTTATTATCTAAATCACTTCAAATATTACCTGAAAAGTATCATGGTTTAAAAGATCAAGATTTAAGATATAGACAAAGATATGTTGACTTAATAGTTAACCCAGAAGTTAAGAAAGCTTTCATAACAAGAACAAAAGCTTTAAAAGCGTTAAGGTCTTATCTAGATGAAAGAGGATTCTTAGAAGTTGAGACTCCTATATTAAATACTATAGCTGGAGGAGCTAATGCTAGACCATTTATAACTCATCATAATACATTAGATATACCAATGTACTTAAGAATAGCTAATGAGCTATACTTAAAGAGACTTATAGTTGGTGGATTTGATAAAGTATATGAAATGGGAAGAATGTTTAGAAATGAAGGAATGTCTATAAAGCATAATCCTGAATATACTGCTATGGAATTATATCAAGCATATGCAGATTATACAGATATGATGGAAATAACAGAAAATCTTATATCTCATATGGCTGAAGTTGCTACAGGAAGCATGGTAGTTAACTATCAAGGAACTGAAATAGACTTTACACCTCCATGGAGAAGAATGACTATGGAAGATTGTGTTAAAGAATATGCAGGTGTAGACTTCTCTACTATAAATACTGATGAAGAAGCTTTAGCTATTGCTAAGGAAAAAGGCATAGAAATAACTCCTGGAATGAGAAGAGGAGAAGTTATAAATGCTTTCTTTGAAGAATTTGGAGAAGATAAATTAGTTCAGCCTACATTTATAACTCATCATCCAGTTGAAGTATCACCACTAGCTAAAAGAAGTGTAGAAGACCCAAGAAGAACAGATAGATTTGAAGCTTTTGCAAATGGATGGGAATTAGCAAATGCATTCTCAGAATTAAATGATCCAATCGACCAAAAAGGAAGATTCATGGATCAAATGAGAAAGAAAGAATTAGGTGATGATGAAGCTTGTGATATGGATGAGGATTTCATAAATGCACTAGAAGTAGGTTTACCTCCAACAGGTGGCCTAGGAATAGGTATAGATAGAACTATAATGTTATTAACTAATTCTACAACTATAAGAGACGTTTTATTATTCCCAACAATGAAACCGATAGATAATGCACATAATAAAATAGAAAACGAAGAATAATATATCAAAGTCTACATAAAAGATTATTTAAAATCTTGAGTGTAGACTTTATTTTTTAGATTTTGATTATTTGATCATTTTATAAAACAAATTATATATATTTATTTCAGTAATTTATAAAAAATCTCAAAAAAATATGGAAATTAAATGTTTATACTGAGAAAAAACATGTTAAAAAAATTTATTATGAAAATATATAGAGAAATTTTACTAAAGGGAATATTTAAATAAATAAAGAAATTCTTTAAAAATAAAATTTTGGAGGGGTAAAATGTTTCAAATAATTAATTGGTTATGTTTAATATGTGTTAGTCTTTTAGTTTTTGAAATAATGATTTATTTTTGTAAAGATGCTATAAGAATACTTTGTAAGGCAGAAATACCAAGGGCTAAGAAGATTAGAAGAGTAAGGGTAAATTCTAATAATCACGCTTATGAACATAAAATAGCAAAATAAAATAAAAAAATATTAAAAAAGTATTGACCAATAAAAATAAAGATGATATAGTATTACTTGTCCTTAAGAAAAGGAAAAACAACTAAGAAAAAATCTTAAAAAATATCTTGACAAAATAAAAAAGACAAGATATAATGATTCAAGTAAATAAGAACTTTGAAAATTAAACAGTAGGTTAATTTATATAACATAATTCTT
>CALESE010000147.1 GCA_937907205.1 uncultured Romboutsia sp.
AGGTATTTAATGCAACATAAATATAAAGTGTTGCACTTGTATTGACAATCTATCCTGATAATAATTTTAATAATGGTAACATTAATTCTTCATATGTTGGAATTGCCATTTTTATCTTCCTTTCAGTAGCATTTTAAGTCTAGAAATTTAATTCCTAGACTTATTTTAATTTATTTAATTAAATCTTTTAATAATTCTATACTACTTTCTTCATTTAAATTATTACTTCCAAGCTCTCCTCTAAAAGCTCTACTCAATATAGACTTTTTTAACAATTCAACCTTATCCTCTATATCACAAAGGTACTCAACCTCAAATTCCTTATCCAACATATAGTCAAGTAACCTAACAACTTCTTCTTGCTCCTCAATACTCGGAATTAAAACCTCATAATCCTCTAAATAAGTCTTAGGTACTCTCTGCTGACCAACAGCTCCAGTCATATATTGCTTAGCTTCTTCTCTAAACCACTTAGCTCTAACTAAATAATATAGATACTTATTTAAAACTTTTTCACCACATCTTAAAACATGAAACTCAGTAGTTCCAAATCCAAATCTATTATTTAAACCTTCTGCAATACAAGCCTTACCATTTTCCATACAAGGAGTTATTTTAGCAAATAAAACATCATCTTCTTCAAAATAAGTATAACCCTTTTTTACCTTAGCATAAGGCCTTTCCTCCATAGCTTCTATCTTTCCATTAACATCACTAACTGCTGCCATAGGAACAAATGAACATATTTGCTCATCATTAAACTCAAGCTTAGGCTTTTTAGGATTAATACTAACAACTTCAGATAGTGCTATTTTTTCTTCATTAAACTCAACACCATTATCCTCACGCCATTTTTTAGTCAACTCACCACTAAAAGCCCTCTCCAAAATAGCAGCCCTTCTCTTCTCAAAACCTTCCCTAGCTTCAGCAACAAGACATACCGCCTTGTCAACCTTATCAAAAAGACTCTCAATCCTATTAACGATTCTTTCTTGCTCAGCTAAAGGAGGTATAGGAATATTTAAGTTACTCATTTTAGACTTATTTATTATTGATATAGTTGTAGCTGATGAGTTTTCCCATAGCTGTGTTTGACATTCTTCTGACAAAATATAATAATATAAATATAAGCTATTTATTCCTTTTGGTATAGCACAATTTATTTGTTGATTTGTGGCAACATCAACTTCTAAAAAAGCACTCTTTCCTATAGAACCTATACAACATACTGCTGTAGAATACTTTGGTATAACTCTTGCCTTTTGTGCTCCTATCTCGGATAATGATTCTGTTGAATATGATAGTTTTCTTCCTTGATCTAAATCTGCAGGTTTTACAAATGGCAAATATTCCCCCTAGTATTCCGAACATTTCTTTGAAGGTGTATTGCCTGTCACTATTTCTGTTACTGTTCCTAACTTAACCCAGCACCAATTCTCAGGAACCTCATAAGGAATCTCCTCCTTAGGTACAAGCACATCATCAATTGTCAATTTCTTTTTCGCCATACTACTCACCACCTAAAGCTTTTAATTCCTTAATAACACTCATAAGTAAATCAGTAGCTTCCTCTAACTTTGCCACAGCTTCCTCAGCACTCTCAACAGGATCAGGTAAATCCTCATAATCTAGAATACTATCATCTTTAATAAGCCCTAAATCAAGATTATCATTTTTCTCTCTTATCTCATCACGAGTTATCTTATTCCATCTCTCATCTTCTATAGCTTCTCTATCATCTGACATATAAGCCTTAACAAAATCATCAAAATGACTTTCCTTAAGAGGATTAGTCTTACCAAAGTTAGGCATGTTAGTTCTTAAATCATAGAACCACACATCTTTAGTATTATCTTTTTCATCAACACCCCTAGTAAAGAACAATACATTAGTCTTAACACCTTGTGCGTAGAAAATTCCAGTAGGAAGTCTAAGTATAGTGTGTAAATTACACTTATCCATTAAGTCCGTTCTAATCTTAGTTCCATCACCCTCTTGGAATAGTACATTATCAGGAAGTACTACTGCACATCGAGCTTTTCCGTCTGCTTTAAGAGAACGATATATATGTTGTAAGAAGTTTAACTGTTTGTTTGAAGTTTGATAAACTAAGTCATCTCTTGTAGTTCTCTCTCCACCTTTTTTAGTCCCAAATGGTGGGTTAGATAATACTACATCTAAGTTTTTCATTTGCTTACCTAAGTTAGATAATGTATCTCCTAGGTATATATTTCCTTCTATATCATGAAGCATGGCATTCATCATAGCTAGTCTGTGTGTATCATGTACTAGCTCACATCCTGAGAATGCTTCTGTTCTTTGGAATTCTTGTTCATCTAATTCTAAATCATCTAGATTATCAGTTTTAGATTTTACATAGTGGTCTGCTGCTATCATAAATCCAAATGTACCACATGCTGGGTCATTACATCTTTCTCCTGGCTTTGGGTCTATTAATTTAACCATAATATCGATTAGTACTCTTGGAGTGAAGTACTGACCTGCTCCTGATTTTTTCTCAGATGCATTTTTTTCAAGTAGTCCCTCGTATAAGTCTCCTAGGCCTTCTTCTTTTGCTGAATACCAATCTAGTTCATCTATGCTTTTTATTATTTTTTCTAAGTTTTTAGGCTCTTCTATATTTGTAGAAGCACCATTATATATTTCCCTTACTCTACCATTACAGTCTTCTCCTAGATGTGTTAATAATTTTTTGTAGAACTTTTTAAGTTCTATCCCAGATAATTTTGTTAAGTCATCCCATCTATAACCTTCTGGTATATTTTCTTCTACTCCTGTTTCTTTTGCCATCTTCAGGAAAAGAATATATGTTAGCTCTGTAACATACTGATGATATGTTATACCATCATCTCTAAGTACATTACATAAATTCCAAAGTTTATTTACTATTTCTTGTGTATTCATTTTGTCTCTCCTTTTATGCTAATTCATTATCACTAAACATATGCTCTTTTAATTTGTCTATAATTGCATCTAATTTGTCTTCAAATACTGTGTTATATCTTTTAAAACCACCTTCTCTTTTAAAATTACCTACTTCAAATACTTCTTTATCTATTATAATTTCTTTTATCATATATTTCTCTATTTTTTGTAGCCATTTTTCTTGAAGTGGTGTAAATTTAAATTCTTTCTTTATTTTGCTCATAGCTTTTTTAACTCTTTCTTCTTTAGACATAAGCACACTTCCTATGGCCTTTTGTCTTATAAAAGCTATTATATCTGCTGTTATTTCTTCATTTGTCATATCTTTGTATGCAGTTTTTAGATATTCTTCACTAAATCCATTGTCATCAAGTATTGCTTTTATAGCTTTTAAATCATTTCTAGTCATTTGCTTTGGTTTTGTACATAATACATTTAGCGCTACTATTTCATTCATGTTTTCTTTTATATAATTTTCAAATTCATTTATATAATCTTCTGGTCTTTTGCCTTTTCCATATCCTCTAGTATGTTCTATTACTTTATCTTTTTCATTAGCTACTATTATTAGATTTTTACTTATTGCTTTTTCATCTAAGTAGTTTATTAATTTATCATTTTCTATTAATGTCTTTATTGCACTTTGAGTATCTAATTTTTTTAATTCTTTTATAAACTGAGAAGGACTTTTATTTCCACTTAATGATTTAAATACTGATTCTTCTTTTATTAGTTTTTTCTTTCTTTGTAGTTTTGCTATTATTTTGTTTACTATGTTTTTCTTTGCTTGTATACTTATATCCCAAGTTAGTTGTTTATTAAGTTGTTTAAAGCTTTCTTTACTGTCAACTACTACTGGTTTCATAGTTGTAATATGGTTTAGTGCTTCGTATAAATTTACACAATCATATATTTCAAAGTGCGTTTTTCCTATATCATCACATAATCTTGTTGCTCTTCCTAGCATTTGTTCATATAGTATTCTTGACTTTACTCTTCTTAAAAAGACTAGTTTATTTATTCTTGGTACATCTATTCCTGTTGATAGTAAGTCTACTGTTACCGCTATATTTGGATATTTCTCATTTTTAAATTGTTTTATAGCGAGTTCAGGATCTTTTAATTTTCCTGTTATTTTTAATATACTATCATCATCAACTCCACCTAATAGTTCTGTATATATTTCTTTTAGTATTCTAACTATCATATCTGCGTGATAATCATTAGTTGCAAATATTAGTGTTTTTCCTTCATCATCTGGACTTATATATTTATAAACTTCCATTAAAGCTTCTCTTGTATGACTTTCTACTATTATTCTTTTATTAAATGAATCTATTTCAAAGTCTAAATCGTCTTCAAGTTCTGCACCATTTATTACTTCTCCAGTTGTTGGGTCATATTTTACTACACTTTGTCCTTTTTTAAGATGTATTCCTTCTTCACTTAGTTTTGTTTTTATTATGTGTGGTGGTTCATGGTCTACTAAGTATCCATCTATTACTGCATTTCTATATGTGTAACTATATACTGGTGGTCCAAATATTTGTGTAGTATGTAGTGCTGGTGTTGCTGTTAGTGCTATTTTAAATGCATCAAAGTAGTCTATGACTTTTTTGTATTTACTTAAGAAGTCTTTTTCATCCCTGTATTCTAGTTCTTCTTCTTCTACTTCTTTGTCTAGTATATATCCTCTATGAGCTTCGTCTACTATTATAGCATCATAATCTCCAACCCCTGGAATTTGAGATTCATCATTATTGTACATTATACGTTTTACCATTGCTTGTACTGTTGCTATATGTACTTTAGTTTCTTTATCTATTTTCTTATCTTCTAGTTTATTTATGTTGTATATTTGGTTAAGTGTTAGTAAGTCTGTTATCTTTACTTCTTCAAATGTTTCACTAGCTTGATTTCCTAAACTTGTTCTATCTACTAAAAATAGTATACGTTTAAATCTATTTGTTTTAAGTAATCTATATATAAGACCTAATACGGTTCTTGTTTTTCCTGTTCCTGTTGCCATTGTTATAAGTGCAGATTCTTTTTCTTCTTTTATTGCATGCTCTATTGCTTTTATTGCATCTACTTGGTAATATCTAAGTCCTACTCCTTTAGGATCTTGTAAAAAGTCAAATGATAGATTATCTAGTTCTTCATTTGATTTTTCTAAGTCACTTTGAAGTAGTTCCATTATATTTTGTGGTGTGTAAAAGTTTTGAAGTACTTTTGGGTTATTTGTAGGTTTTCTACAATCTAGAAAATGTACTCCACTTTTTTCTTTTATTTCTTCTATATATTTTCTACCATTTGATGCAAATAAAAATGGTACATTGTATTTTTCCCATCCACCAACTACATAATCTATATGTTCTTCTTTTACTCCTTTTGCATAATTTTTACTTTCTATTATATAACTTCCTACGTCTTTTGAGTATTTTTTAGCTTCTATAAATCCTACTAACTTTTCTCCACAAAATAGTGCATAGTCTATGCATCCATGCCCTCGGTATTTTGAAAATGTTGGCCATTCCGCTATTGCCATGTTTTTATTTTTGGATGGCATTGTTCCTTTTGAGTATCTTAAATTTTTACTGTCTGCTTCCCACCCTGCATTTCTTAGTTGTTCATCTATTAGCATTCTTGTTTCTTCTTCAGTTAAACCCATTTGATTTGCTGCTTTTTTAGAACGCTCTTTTCTTAATGCTTTTTCTTTTTTAATTACATCTTCTTCTTTATTTTCATTAAGCGATGTTATGTTTTCAAATTGATTTTCATATTCTTTTATTTTTGCTTGGTATTCTTCTTCTAGTCTTTTTATATTTTCAATACTATTTTCTATGCTATATTCCTCTGGCATTACAAATTCTACTGGCTCAAAGTAATAATCTCCATATACTTCCATAAACCAATTTGCTAACTTATGTGCAAGTCTTAAATTTACTTTTGCCTCTTCTACATTTTCATATCCTTCATGTGCTGCTGGGTTTCTTTTTTTCTTAGTATTTGTAGTATACTTTCTATTTCATCTGGTAGTAGGTCTTCTTTTCTTAGAAGTTTTATTCTATTTACCTGACTTTTGTCATGACTTATATATATTTCATCTATATCTTCTAGTTTTATAATGTATCTTACTAGCTTTTCTCCAAATATTCCCAGTTTTATAAATGCTGTGTTTGAATCTTTGTATATATATTTTTCAGCAAACTCACCTAGCTTGGCAAGTTCTGGATATTTTTCATTTAAAAAGTTAAAGTTACTCATAATTCCCCCTTTAAAATCATCATTAAAGATTTATTTTAAAATTGATGTATTTTTTAATTAATATTGCATTTTATAACTCCAACAGCACTTCCTATAATTCTAGCTTCACTAACACTTACTACAATAGGATCGTAATTTTTATTTTCAGGTATTAGTATTAATCTACTTCCTTGTACTTCAAATCTTTTAAGTGTTGCATGTCCATCTAATTCTACGGCAACAATACTTTTTTTACTAACATTATTGTCTTTTCTTATTACAACATAATCCCCATCATTAATACCAGCATCTATCATACTATCTCCTTTTACTTTAAGCATAAATAAATCTTTATTATACCTTATAACATCTTTTGGAATGTAAAAATATTCTTCATATTCTTCATTTATATATATTGGTGAACCTGCTGATATTTCACTTAACAAAGGTAATTTTATTGAATCTACTTCCTCACCTGTATCTGATGATATTACACATTGATTAAGTGAGAAGTCTTTTTCAAATAAATATTCTATTTTATTATCTATCCCTATATATTTATACTTTTCTATACAATCATATATGGGTGGATTATATTTAATTTTTTTATTTTCAAAAATATCAAATTTTATTTGCTCTTGATTTAATTTATCTTTTTTACTCATAAACTCACCTTTTCTTATATATATTTATATAAGCTATTACCATTAGTTTTATATATTTATCAAATATAATTATACACAAGAATTTGACTTATATAAATAATATTTCTGTGTCAAATTGATATACTTTTAATAAATATATATATGACTTTACAATAAAAAATCTTTAACCCAACAAACAAAATATAAATTTTGTAATTTGTAAAAATCCTTTATGTAATTATGATATAGATGTAATAGGGAATGTTTTTGAATATTATGAAAGTCAATAGATATATCTAATATAAAATATATATTGAAGTAGAATTAAATAAATAACCACACCTTGTAACTCAAAATATTGAGCTTAATAAAGTGTGGTTATTTTTAGTATTTATATGATTATTTTTATTAATTTTTTTTAATGATTTTACTACTTCATAATTTTCATTATGTTTAGTGCTTAAATCTTTTACTGGTAATGTATATATCCATATTTTTATATCATTTGAGTTTAATACATTTTTAAATTCTGTTATACCATTAAATTCTTTATAATTAGTCATAACCATGTTATATCTCATCTCCTTGAAGTTTACTTTTTATACTTTATACTGATAATTATATCATATATTTAATTTTTTATTTTACATTTACTGGAAAAAATAGTATTATATATAATATAGTAAAGTTCGTAATTGTTATTTAATGTGAAGTTCGGTACTTTTGATATTATATAGATAAATAGGAATTTATATAGAATGGGAGGATTTAAATGAAAAAAAATATTATTGCAGTAAGTATATTATGTTTAACAATATTATTATTAGGATTAATATCATATTCATCAAAAATAGCAAATCCTTTTATTGGATTAAAAGGTTTAATTCTAATAAATTCTAGTAATAAAGATATTGTAGAAGTATCCATTGACCCAGTAAGATATATAGGGAGAAGTGACAATGTTGAAGGTTTTATTGATTATATGACTAAAAAAGGTTATAATGCAGAACAATTAGGAAGTGTAGTTTCAGTATATAATAACGTAAAATCTGTGGCTTATGGTATAGAAGGATTTTTCTTGAGTAAATATAATATCTATACAGAATTTGATGGTAAGTAATATAATAAATAGTAGTAACATTTCTAAAGTTTATTAGGAGTAAAAGTGAAAAAATAAAAACATTTAGCGTTGTAGCTTTAGTTTTGAGTACAATTTCAATTTTTATAATAGATTTAGCAAGCAATTTTAATATATTGCGAACAAATTATAATAAGTTATAAAAATAACCACATCTTAGAATCTAATATTTTGAAGATTCTAAGATGTGGTTATTTTTATGTTATATTACTATGTCTGTAACAGTAGTTAAACAAAAAATTTTAAATTATATTAACATTGTCAAGATTAACACCAATTCCTTTTAATGAATTAAATGTAGCCTTATCCATGTTTGCTCCTTCAAATTTTACTTCCTTAATTGCTCTATGATATTTGTTAGTTAGTGCAAATCCTGGTAAAAATGATACATTTCTAAATGTTGCATTTTTAAAAGTACAGTCACTTAATATTGCTTTATCAAATTTTACATTATTAAATTCCATATCGTCAAAGTTTACATTACGCAAATCACTTTTAGAAAAATCTACTTCATTAAAAGTGCAGTTAATAAAATTTACTTTTCTTAAATCTTGAATTTTCATATCTACGTTATTAAAAATTACTTTATTAAAAATAGAACCATTTAAATCATTCATGCTTAAAGTTGTGTTATTCATAATTGTAGATTCAAAATTGCAATTTTTTAAATCATTTGTAATAAGCTTACAGTTTGATAAATTTGTTTTTGAAAAATTAGAATTACTTATAGCACTTACTTTAATAACGCTACCTGATAAATCTGAGTTGGTAAAATCACTATTTTTTAAAGAACTAGCTTTAAAAGTAATATTAATTATATTTGCATTTTTAAAGTTTGTATTATCTATTGCACTACCATTAAATGATGTGTTGGCCAAGTTGCTATTTTCAAAATTAGATTCTTTTATAGTACTTCCATTAAATGAACTACCTTCTACGCTTGAATTAGACAAATCACTATTATTTAAATTTCTACCGCTAAAATCTAGTACTAATTTATTTTGTATTTTTTTATTTGTTACTGAACTTAATAATTCATCTAAATCACCTATACTTTCAATACATATAGAGTATGCTGTTTTACTGTCTTTTCTATTTGAAATTAAGTCGTCATATCATTGTTCTAAATCTAATAATAAATCATTTTTTATATCTGCTACTTCATCATTTATTTCATAACTAGCAAAAGATTTATTTAAATATGTATTAATTTTTTCTTTCATTTTATTCTCCTATAATTTTTGATAATAAATTTTTTGCATATTCCCAATTAGCTTTGTTTTGTAAATATGTTTGTCTACCTTTTTCTGTTATTTTAAAGTATTTTCTTCTTCCACCTTGAGATTCATCTCCCCAGTACCATGTTATATCTCCATCTGATTCAAGTCTTCTTACACTAGAATACATTGTAGCTTCTTTCATTTCATATTCACCTTTTGTTAAATCTAATATTTTTTTTATGATTTCATATCCATAGTAATCTTTTTCTAGTAGTAATCTTAAAATCATTGTATCTGTATTTCCTCTTAATAAATCTGATGTTATTTTTTTCTCAGTCATAGTAATTTTCCTCCATTTATGAACAGTATAAGATATATTACTGTATCTATAAATGTAGTTTAGTATACAAGGTTATTTTATTTTACAACCTACAAATGGTATTCCTGAAAATTCTAAACAACCCTTGAAGCATTTTTAAATAAATTTTTTAACTTCATCTTCAATCAAGTCTTATATATAAATCTCATCAAACATTTTTTTGTTATCCAATTGGAAGCAAGATAATAATATTTATTTATGATACTGAATTTTCACTTATAAAAATAGCCTTAGGCAATTTATACCAATGCCTAAGGCTATAAACCTAACTTATTTGTGATACGATTTTCCGTTGTCTTTCCAATCAAAGTCATTTTATAAAAAGATTTTATCCCTCACAACAAATAGTTATTATTACTAAGATTCTTCATTTTTTCTACTTTATGTATTAATTTTATTTTACATAGACACCAGACACATATCCTACTTTTCCATTATAAATTATTTTATGCCAGTCAAACTTTGTATCTATAACTTCAACTTTATCTCCAGCATTCAATCTTCCAATAACATTCGATGTTGAGCTTCTATTACTCATAACATTAACATTATTTAACGCAGTTTTAGTACTACCATTTTTGGAGCTTCCTTCTATATTTAAGTATTCTTCAATGCCTTCAACTATACCATTTGCTATTTTATATTGATAATCTATATTATTAAGTTTTCTACCTTCTGATCTATTAGAAATAAATCCACATTCTACTAATACCGCAGGAATTTTATTATCTCTTAATACTTGCAAATTACCTATTTTTATTTTTCTATCTACTCCAGAAGTATGTTCTATAATATTTTTTTGTATTACACTTGCTAATTTTTTATTGCTCTCTCCCATATAGAATGTTTCTATACCACTTGCACTTCTAATATCATGTGCATTTTGATGTATTGAAACAAATAAATCGGCCTTTGAGTTATTTGACATATTAACCCTTCTATTTAATGATACATATTTATCACTTTTTCTACTCATTATAACATTTATTCCATCTTGATTTAATAAGTATTTTACTTTATTAGCTATCTGTAAATTTATATTATCTTCAAGATAACCATTATACGCACTTCCATTGTCATATCCACCATGTCCTGCATCTATAAATACAGTTTTTGAATTACTCTTGGCTTCTACTTTACCTGAATCTATAGATGTAGTTTTCGAATTACTTTTAGCTTCGACTTTAACTGATGCAATAAAAATCACACAGGCAAGAATGGCTAATATACTTTTTTTTACTTTCATGTCTTATATCCTCCTAGTTGTTTGTATATTACAAAATATTATTTTAGATTATTTTTAACTATAATTCAATATTTTTCATATTATATTACAAATTTCAACCAAGTAAAATTAAGCATAGTAACATGAAAAATAAGGGTTCCACTTTTATTTAGGAACCCTTACTTCATTATGTATATTATTACATCATCATTTAATTGTATTTCTATACTATTTATTTCTCTATCTTTATATATTTAGTATAAAAGATGATACTCCTGTTTTCATTTTAAATTTTTCAATAAAATAACTATTACTACCAAATCCAAACTTATAATCTATATCTAAAATTGACTCATTAGTTGTAATTAATAAATCATATATAGCTAATTATATTTTTTATATGTGAGCTATTATTTCTAGCATTGTCATTATATTATATATAATTAATTATTTTAATAATCAATATTTTCAGAGTCTAAGCGCAATTTATAGAAAAATTGTAACCATTTAGGTTGTCTATCAACCTCTTTGGCTAATTTATCAAGTGTTCTTTTTCCTATACGTCTATCCATTACAGCAAACATTCTAACAATCGGATTTTTTGATACAATACTTTTCACGATAGGTAATTCTTTATATTCTCTAATTGCATCTGTAATGTTATAAATATCAAAATCTCCATTATTTATTGATATATTTACAACTTCATCTTCAATCGCCTTATTTTCATTATCATATAAATAGCCTTCATCTGTCCATTCTCTCTGGAATATCAAGCTCTTGTTTCATAGAATATTCTAAATTAGAATATCCCTTTACATAATATGCATATGGATTTGCCATAGCATACTCATTTTTATCAACTCTGACACAAAACCTCCCATAATTATCTGGTGCTCCATGATAATGTGTTAAAAAATACTGAACACGACCTCTCAAACTTTCACATAAAAATTCTTCTTCTAATTCTTTCCTTAATCCAGTCCATGATTTACCCATATCCCCCTCCTTATATTCTATATCTGATAGTTCTATTTAAATATTATATTTTTATTCGCTTTAACTTTTCTATAAATGTGCAATCATTAGAAAATACATGAATTCCCCTATCATCATAAAGAAAAAATGCATTATCTGTTTCTTTATCTATTATAATTATCTGAAAATTTACAATTACTCCATACTTTAAAAGCACAATCTATACACGAATCAACATATTCCTCTCTATAAATTGACTCTTCATTTTCTATATCTTCAACATCATAGTATGGGTTTTCATATGGTAATATTTCAAATGATATATAATCTTTTGATTCAAAACAATAATCAACTGTCAACTTATCAAAATAAAAGTTCATTACTCAATCCCCTCAATTTATATAAACTTACTTTATTAATTTTTAAGCCTATATTTAATATAGTACCTATTGTATCATAATCATAAGAATATATTACTTAATCTACGTCATACCTATGCCTAAAGCATCATAATACTCATCTCTAAATTTAATTTGTGAATAATCAAATTTAGATTGTAACTCTTTTACATATTCATAAGGCGTCTCAAACAGAATTAAATCTAATTTTTCTTGTAAATTATTTAAAACTTCTTGTTGTTCATGGAGTATAGTATTATCTTATGATGCAATAACAATACTTTAAAGAACTTTTAACAAATTACATTTTTTGATGTATTTGATTATCTATACATAATTGATCTATATACATCTCTTTTTCTACATCTATAAATACTTTAGCTATAACTTCATAAGCTTCTTCCCATGCATTTAAAACATCTTCTGTTGCTGCATCCCCTAGAACTTCTTTTATTGCTAATAATAAATTCTTACCTACTATTGGATAATGCTCTGGTTTTACATTTGAATTAACATGAATATTTCCTATTTTCTTTACAGCTGGTAATAACACCTCTAAATTATCTATATTTTGAGCTGCTGCTAATATTGTCATTGCTAGAGCCTTTGGTTGTTCTCCAGATTCTTGTTTATCCATATTAAACATTTCTTTTACTTCTGGATTATTAGTGAACATTGTTTTGTAGAAAGTTTTTGTTATTTCTAGTCCATGCTCCTTTAATACTGGTACTGTACTTTTTACTATCTCTATTGTTTTTTGACTTAACATACTTACTCTCTCCTTTTTTAATGTGTATTTTAAATACACTTTTTATTTATTAAAAATTTACCCAATTATTTTTTATATAAACATTTTTTAAAAACAATATATTATTTATTCTCAATTCAATTCAAGTCATATCTTTATAGTTTTAATTTTGAATATAAAGTAATAATACTTAAATATAATAATTATTATTAAAAATAGCTTTATATATAAGTTATTTAAAATAATCAATGGAAATGCAATCATTATATCTGCAAAAGTTGATGTATATATCTTTTGCTTTAAGGTCATAGACTTATTAATTATAAAACTTTCTAAATACTTTTTGTATATTTTGCTAGACTTAAACCAGGTTTCAAATTTATTTGAACCTCTAGCAAAACAATATGATGTTAAAAGTAAAAATGGTACTGTTGGTAATATAGGAAGTACTATTCCGATTAGTCCTAATAAAAGAGATATAAATCCTACAATAACAAATATTATTTTTTTTATTCTATTCATAAAAACTCTCCTATTTTTTTAATATCTATTTTATATACCCTTTTTAAGTTTTAGGTAACATATAATTTTTTAATTATAGTTTATATTGTATTTAACCTAATATAATTTATAATAATATATAATAATCAACTTATATTAAGGAGAATTTTATGTATTTATCTAAATTTACTGATTATAGTTTTAGAATATTAATTTATCTAGGCAATAACCAAAATAAACTTTTTACAGTAGATGAATTATCGAATACACTTAATTTATCTACTCATCATATAAAAAAAATAATTTATAAATTAGCTAAAAATGGATATATTTTATCTTCCAAAGGAAGAAATGGTGGCATAAAGCTAGGGATGGATTCAAAAAATATAAACTTAGGTAAACTTCTTGAAATAACAGAAGATAATTTAAATATTGTAGAATGTTTTTCTAGTGATAATAATACTTGCAACCTTAATGATTCTTGTAAATTAAAACCAATTATAAATAATGCTTTAAGCTCATTTATAATTGAATTTTATAAATATACCTTATATGATATCCTTTAATATTAAAACATTATATATAAGATTATATAAGCCCTTTATAACAAAAATTTTATTGTTTTAACTATCTATAATAAAGGGCTCATATCATTAAATGACTTCTAGCTGTTTTTATATATTTTAAAGTAAGTTCTTTTATAATTTTTTTCAATAAATACTGTAAACCAAGCATTTGTATATTTAAAAAGTATTCAGCAATACTTA
>CALESE010000148.1 GCA_937907205.1 uncultured Romboutsia sp.
CATTTAACATCTATCTCAGTCATTTTCCCTATGTTGTCCATTTTGCACCTCTTATGTTGTAGTCTTTATTGTTAGAATTACTCTTTTCTAGTTAAATCTTCACTATTTCACTATCGTTTTTCAATTAAGTTTAATTATTGTTATCATTCAATCCATAGTTCAATACTGATTTTAAACATACTTATTGCTTAAGTCTTATTACGTACACCTCTGTTGTTATAGCATTGATTTTTCGTTTTCTTGTTAGTCTACCATTTTCGTAGTCTAGTTTACCTTCTTCTTTTAATTGCTTTAGTACTACTTTTGGATCTTCAAACTTTCCTCTCTTCATTATTTCATTGAATTTATCTCTTAGTATTGCTATCTCAATCTCCCCATTTGATAGTTCTTTTCTAGTTCCCCAGTAATCTACATTTTGATTATTTTCGTTACCACTTCTGAACTTAGATGCATTTGCTTCTACTTGTTGTAACAACCAGTCTTCAGCCTTTTTTTCTAATCCTCTTTTATTGATACTCTCTATCTCTGTACGAATTAGTATTTCTCTTATTCCATCTATATCTAGCTTTAACCATACTCTTCGTACCCTGAATTTATTAGCCTTGCAGTTAATAATACAACTGCATACTTATATGATGTTCTTTCTATTTTATTGTCAGTTACTCCTTTCTCTGCTATCTTATTGATGAAATTTTGTCTTTCACTTTTAAATAATTGAACTAACTTATCACTAGAAAATTTAATTAGTCTCTCTGCAAAACTATGACCAAACACTCCGTAATTTCTAGTCGCTAATCTTTTTACTTCTTCCGAGTGTTCTGCATCTTGTGTCCAGGTTATTCCTTCTAACTCCATCACTCTCATGTCTATGCCTGTATTGCTATTAGCTTTACTTAGTATTGATGCCTCTCCATTTGATATTACAGTTGTTATCCAAGTGCCAGACTCTCTCATTTCAATATCTTTTGTTAACCTAACCTTATCTTTCCCTCCAACAAGGTTGTAAATTAAGCTTGTTGCATTTTCTATCTTCGTCATTGATAATTCATCTAGTGCGTATGCTACACCGTAGTTACCTGATAGCGATGTTACCAATGCATTTTCAGTAGCATTCCAAGTATTGTACAACCCTCCTGCTCCTACTTTTGGATTTCCCCAAACAAATATTGCTAACATTGTTGCAGTACTTTTACCTTTGCTTGATTCAGCAACAATATGCGTAAAAAGTGTATTGATTTGTTCGCCTAATCTATTTAGTTTAGCAACTACTGCCGATGAAGCACCCAATGCTAATGCTAATGACATACTTGCACATGGTGCTACATTTTTCTTTACATCATTCAAGTATTTCTCCAATGTTCCTTTTGGTTTTATATCTAAGTTTCCTTTGTAGGTACTGTCTTTGTTTATTGCTTTATATAGCTTAAATATCTCTTTACCATCGTATTCAGAAAAACCAATTTCACTATGGACTTTATTTACTTTCGTTATGTTTTCCTCTTGGTATTCTAATGCCATTATGTGAAATTTAGCATTTAATTCATTTACATTAGCCCCTTGTGATGCAAGTTTTAGCATACCTTTTCTTTGAACTGCATCTTCCCTAGGTAGCTCCATTTCTATTTTTTCATCCATGTAATCTGTAGTCATTTTAAACTTTACATGATTCTTATCAATATTTTTTTCTATACTATGCAAGGTAATTAATCTAGCAGTATTTCCTTCTCCGTAGTAAATAACATTATCTTTGTATGATATTGATAATTCATCACTAATCCTAGTAATTTTGTTGATTTCATTTTGATTACTTTCACCTAATTGTTTACTAGAATTTTCTACTTCTTCTTTTAACTTGCTTTCATATTGAAGATTATTTGATTCCTCAACTTCTACCTTTTTACTTGGTAATTTGTACTCCATGGTAACATAGCTTGTTTTCAACTGCTGTTCATCAATATCTATGAATTTCCCATTTCGTTTTAATCTTGTTGGCTGTATTTTTCTAAGTGCCATACCAATGTCCTCCTTTGATGTCTTTTGTTGAAATTTAGGCTTTTTTGCCTTGGTATGGATATATATTAGCATAGATTTATTCATTAAGCACGGACAAGCAAAAGCACCAAAATTGTTCTTGACATTTTGGTGCTTTAATGGTAAAATTTAAGATTTTTTATTCTTGGATAATTATTAGCTATTTTATCTTCTTCTGCTAACTTATCTATTCTAGCTTCTTCTTCTGATATACTTACCTCATTTCCTACTGCCTCTTTTAAAGCTTGTAGTTCTTCCTTATAGTTCTCTATTGCACATTCTATGTGTATACTTAGTACATCAAGTAACAACAATCTAATTTTGTATACAAAATCTCCAGTTTCTTGTACTGTATCAACTATTAACGATATGATTTTATCAACCCTATCCTTTAATTCTTTAGACTTAACTTCATCTCTATATTTAGAATAGATTTCTCTATCTTCCTCAATACTCATACTATTTACATATAAGTCAAATAATAGCTCACTTTCTTCATCTGTGATATATTCTTTTCTTGATAGTTTTTTCAAAACTTCAAGAGCTTTTGGATCATTGTATAGTCCACGATATAGATTCACAATATCATCTTTTTTATTTTCAGGTATCCCACTTGTATCACTATATGATGATATACTTCTTGATAACTTATTAATTCTTTTAACAGCCTGATATGTAGACTCCCAAAGAGCATAGTTGTCTTCATCAATACCTGTTATATCTGGTACTAACTCTTTTAATGTGTAATATTTCATTTTAGTCCTCCTACCTATGTAATTATCTATTGTCAAAAAAATAAGGCTAACTAAGTTAACCTTATTACTATTTTATACCAATATAGCCTTGTTAGAAACCATTATTTCAACTGCTAAACAAACTCCTAATCCTATCATTGCTCCTACTACAAATCCCCACATTGTACTATTCCTCCTTAAATTAGTATTCTTTTCTTTGTTGTATTACTGTCTTAAAAATTGATATTCCAAATGTTACACCTGCTACAAATAGTTCTACTGACATGTTTTTTCCTCCTAATTACCAAGTATCACTTTTAATTTACCTACAAACTCTTTTGAAAACACATTCTGCTTTATTGATAGTTCAATAAGTTTTATCAAATCATCTTCTGGTAAATCCAATGGTCTTGGTACTAATTGCTCCTCTTGTCTGTATGTATCTTTAAAGTAAACAAATCTTATTTCTTCTTGATTTAAGTCTTTTACAAAGATCTTTTCTATTCCGTATGCTACATTGTTCTCTCTAATCTTAGCTTGTTTTAGTACTTTACAGTATCTAGTTTCTTTTATTACTTTACTCATTTCTATCCTCCTACAACATCTATTCTCTAATACTCTTCACTTAACATCATAGTTGAATATTCTCCATCATCAATTACAAATAGCTTTACTTTAGAGTTTACTCCTACATTTCTTACTATGATTTCTTTTTTGTACTTAGGTACCTCTTGACTATGTTCTATCTTTAGTAAATTTCCCTTCACAGGCTCTATTTCAAATACCTGTATGTAGTCCTTCTTTACTGTTACTTCTTCTATCATTGACCATAGTAGTAGTTGTATCTCAAATGGAATTTCATTAGAAATACCTCTAGTTAAATATCTTTCCTTATCAAACACTTTTCTTCATCCTTTCTTTTACACAGAAAAAGAGATAGTCTTTTATCAACTATCTCTTTTAATTTCCTTCTTGTTATTCTATTACATCATCAATCTTACTTTAACTCTTCTAGCATTTCGTAAAACCCTGACTCCACTTTCAATTCCTCTATCTTTTCATCAAACTTATTCATCTTGTCTTCTAAGTTTGCTTCTAATTGAACTATTTTTTTATCTTCTGTATTTGGAATTACTCCCTTATTCCAACTCTCTACAAGAATATCAACTAAATACTCTGCTCTTTCTATGTACACGTTTAATATGTCTTTTCCTTCTTTTGTTTTCATCTTAGTTTTCTCTAGATTTTTTACTAACTTCTTAGCTTCTTTTTTAAACTTATTTTTGCTTCCAGAATTATGGTATGCATCTGATATTGCTAATTCTATTTTACTTATTTCGCTTACTTTATTGTAATCATGTGAGTATTTATCGTATTCTAAATTTGTACACCCTGTTAATATCACTATCATTAGAGCACTTACTATTACAATTAATAATCTATTATTCATTTTTTACCTCTAATTCTCATTTGATTTAGCCTTTAAAAATTTTATTCCACAGTAGATTGCTCCTCCAATTAAAACCCACTTTAATAATCCTAGTAAGACTACTCCTAAATGCGTTATTATTGCATATGGAACTAAAAAACATACAATCATTAGAAAAACTATTGGATAACAACCAAAATATGTAATGTTAAATGTCGTATTTATCCAATAGAATAGTCCTGCTCCTACTATTAATGATGGTATTACTGCTAATAATTCTATTATTTCTCCCAATTTAAATCTCCTCCAAATGTTATTCTTCTTTATTGATTTTATTTAGTAACTGCTTTATCCAACCTTCTGTATACCCTAATTCTCTACACATTTCCTTTAAAGTCTTATGCTTATGGTTGTTTCTTATGTATTTTTCTATGTATTCATTAGAGTATAGCTTCATTGGAAATGTTACTTGTTGACCTTTATAATTTTTATATAGCTTAATCAAAATTTCTTCTCCAAGTATCTCTATCATGTCAGAGTAGATACCTTTATAATCACTCTTATTATTCATTGATTCACCTCCTTTGTAGTACTAACTAATAATAACTATCTTTTGAAAAATTTTCATTCTGATTTTCTCTTGTAAAATCTATTGCTAATTTTTACTCTTATATCTCTACATATTTGTATTGTATTTCTCCAATAAAAAAAGCTTCTTGTGGATATAGCTCTAATGTTTCTTCTAAATTTACACTATCCACAATCTCATCTACCATTTCATCTTTAGTTGTCCCATTTATCCACATCTCAATTATAGTTTCTTTTTCAAATAACTTATCCACATAGTACTCTTGGTCTAATCTATCTTCTAATAGCTCTCTAGCATATTCTTTTAAAAACCTTTCATCTTGATAGATTATGTATTCACCTATTTCTAAATACTTATTTTCTTTTAATTCTTCAATACATTCTCTTGCTATACCTACGGTTATTTCATTTACCTTAAAGTTGTACCAAACAAAAAATGTTATTACATCTTCATTTATTTCATCAGTATATGTTAAAATATCTAGCAATTTATCTATGTTTCTCATTAGATATGATTGTAGGTCTTCATCTTTTAGATTAGTTATTATACTTTCAATTCTTTCTCTATCATTCTCATCTATCTTGTTGTATTTTTCTATCAACATTTGTAATTCTCTAAAAAATAGTTTATTTAGTATATCCGAGTTATGTTTTATCATCTTTCTTATCTCCTTATCTACTAATACTCATGACTAAACATCATTGTACTGTACTCACCATTATCAATTATGTATAGTTTCATTTTTTCTTTTATCTTATGAATCATCGTGCTTTCGGGTATTTCCTGTTTATGTATCATTTCCACAACTCCACTTCCTTTTGGAGTTAGCTCAAAAACTTGTAAGTAGTCTTTTTCTTCTATCTGTTGTACCAAATCCCACATTAGTAGTTGTATGTCTATAGGTACTCTGTCAGCTACTTCTCTTGTTAAGTATCTTTCATTTGTAAACATCATGTCTTTCCTTTCTATTCTTCAACTATTTTTATTAGCTTCCTATCGCAAATTACTACTACTGCAAAATCACTTCCACACAAAAATAGAGCTGATATGTAATCAACTCCTTCTATCTCATCTATGTATTCTGGTACTGTATTTTTTAGTAGATTTTCCTTTAGTTCTTTTATTCCTTCTTCATCTGTTAGTGCAATAAATCCTCCAAGGTCTTGTTCTGTTCTTTCTTCTCCATACTCTTCTACTAAAATCTGAACATTTTCTTTTATTACATCTTTTACTTCCTTAGGTAGTTTACTTACTAACTCTAAGTCTTGCTCTTTCCAAATCTTAATTATCATTTATTTTCTCCTTATTTTAGTATTAAAAAAGAGATATTGCTTTTATTTGCAATATCTCTTCAAATATATTTATGCTCCTATAGTAATCATCTATCTAGCATAGATATCCTTCACTTTTATAATATATACTTATAATCTTAGTTATTTCATTTTTATTATAAATTTATTTTATTATTAAAAGTACATATTCTTTATTCTATCAAATGCATCTTTTATTTTTTCTGCATTTTTTTTATATTGGTCAAAAACTATTTCAAAACCATCTTCAAACCCACAACAAAAATCCCAATACTTTTTACCAATTAATAACTCTTCTGGTGCAATAAATTGTAATACTGTATTTGGCTTCCAATCATTGTTCTCTCCAAATTTATTATATGCAGTAGCAAAAAAAATTTCAACAGTTTCATCTGTACCAATAAGAGAATTTTTTAATAAGAAATACTGTTGTAATAAAGATATCTTTTCAGACTTTGACTTTTTACTATCTAAATGTCCACTTGCTTTTAGCTCTATTAAATAATGTTTTTTATTTTTTTTATCATAGAAGTAATTATCTGTATTAAGTGACATTTTATAACTATCTATATTCTTTGGTGTAATACACGTAAAATTATTATAATGGCTAACTTTAGGATCATGGTCCTTAATTTGATAGCTATGCATTAAAGAATTAATATATTGATGTTGTTCAGGTAATATATATCCATCAATCTTTGATTTTACTTCATAAGTTAGTCCTGCTATACTATTTCCTATATTTTGTAAAGTATTACCTAATGAACTATCAAAAGATCGTACAAATGCACTGTAAAACATAAATTCTTCACCTAATTCTGATATAAAAAAATTATTTTTTTTCATGTTTATAATACCATTACTTTTATTTACCTGTTTTTCATATTTGGTTTCAAATTTTTTTATAAAGTTTTCAATTTCATCATCAATTATTTTTCTTATTTTATTAATTTTTTCTGTTTTTTTCATTGAATACCCCTCTTTTATATTTTATTATATTAAATAATTAAATTATAGTTATATCTAATTATTTTAATTTCCCTTTATATGCTATAGGTTGTAAACTTATTTGATCTAAGAAATCCTTGCCTGATATCCTATAGATATCTCCTGTACCTTTTTCTTTATTAAAATTATATACTCTTACTATTTCAGCATCTTCCCCATATGTTTCTAAAAATAGTCTTTCATTTTCACTTATATAAAATGGTGTTTCCTTACATCCAGTTGTTGTCTTAACTTCTAAGAAACGTATTTCTCCATTTTTTGTGTATGATAATATATCATATCCTGCACCATCACCATCTTCTTCAGATACATGTCTTACTTTTTCACTTAAAGGAAATCCTAATCTCTTTCTCTCTGTCTCAAGTACAAATTTTTCCCCTAAGATTCCTATTTCTTTATTTCGTTTATTTGTGCCTTCAAAATCGACTTTTCTTGCATTAAATCTCCTCTTTTTTTCTTTTCTCTGTTCAATTTTTTTAATATCCTTATCGATTTCACCATATTTAACATCTTCCTCTTTAGCCATTATGGAATTCTTTATCATTGACTTCGATGTTAAAATACCAACTCTTCCACTTTTACTATAGTTAAAATATTTATATAAATCATTATTATCTCTATGCGAAATCATATTTCTAACTTTTTGGTCAAACTTTGTATCATTTCTATTTTTATTTATTTGTAAATCTTCTCCACTTGGTTGCATTATATCATTAAGTATTTCTTTTAATTCTGTAGTATTTAACTCTCCATGCTCTTCTAATACCTTTATTGCTACTTCCATTATTTCTTGTTCTGTATAAAAACTCATTTAATATTATTCTCCTTTTAATTTTTAAGAACCTTCTTTTATCAGAAATTTATTCTTTCGTAATATATTCTATTTTTTAAATCAATTAATTATTTGACTTATTGATTTTATATTAATCTTATTTCTATACATTGTCAAAAAATAAAAAAAAGAAGTATATACTTCTTTTTCATTTAATAGTTTTTTATTATTATATGTTCTACTTCTTTTTCATTTCTATCTTGAAAACTAACTTTATAAGTCTTATCAAAGCCTAATATGTTTATACCTTCTCTATTATATAAATTATAAATAAAGTCTGTATTTTTTATTACCAACATAAATTTTCCTTTACATTCATTAATTAAATAATTGGCTAGTCTAATTTGATCTTCTAATGCAAATGTATTATTTGCATATGTGGAAAATGTAGTGTCATAAGGTGGGTCTAAAAATAAGAAATCCTCTTCTTCAATTTTTAAATTTTTTAAAAATTCCTCAAAATCTAAATTATATATATTAGCATCTTGTAGTACTTGTTGTAACTCTTGTGACCAACAATAATTTATTTTTGTTATAAAACTCTTAGAGTTATATGATGCTCCTCCGTATGGTACATTAAATCCTCCTGATTTATTATATCTAAACATAGATGAATAACAAAACTCTCTTAAATAGAAAAATAATGCTATATGCAATTCATTTGGTATATTAAGCTTGTCTCTTTTATTATATATATCTCTATAAAATGTATATACACCTGCTTTAAATCCAGCTTCAAAATTTTTATGATAATCCTCTTCTGGAAGGTCTTCTTTTTTTGTTTCATTATTTTTTATAGTTTTTAACTTAGACTTCATAGCTTTTTTTATCTCTTTAATCAAACTATCAGTAGCTATATTTATGTTGTTACCTACTTGAGCTTCAATTTCTAGTCTATTTTCATCTATTAATTCATCTATTTTTATAGTTACATCTTCATAGGATATTTCATCATTTTTAAATTCAGTATATATTTGCCTTATTATTCTATAATGTTCTTCAGCAAATATACCTATATATACCCATAAATTCCAAATATCATCTAAACAATTTCTAAATAGCTCATTTCTATTTTTTATCATCATATATAAGCTAATTAACTCATTAGAATAATCATTTATATATGCACAATTATATGTGTCTGGATTCAATGATAAAAAACATGCTCCTCCACCTAAAAATGGTTCTATATAATTATTTATATGCTCTGGCATATATTTATATATAATATCTAATTCATCTGTCTTTCCACCTGGCCATTTTACAAATGATTTTGCCATATTTAAGTCCTCCTATCTACTAGTCAGTTAGTCTTTTATTATTATTTTTTTCAAAAATCGTGCTCCGTTACTTGTGATACGGTTCACCGTTACACCTCCAAAGGAGCGTGTTTTTATCTAAAGTTCAAAACAATTTCTAAATTTAAAAAATCATCTATTCTTTGTATACCTCCTGCATTACATAAGCTACCTATAGATAGAGTTTTATTATTTTCTATATTTTCATCTAATACCAACCTATATTCCCTTTGATGTTTAAATTCTAAATCTTTATATAAAAATCTTTCAGGAGTTGAGTTTGAAAATGCTTCTATCCTTTCAAATGAATTTTCACCTGTATACTTAACCTTTCCAAATATCCATCCAATACCTTCATTATTTAATGTATTACTAATATTTTCTTCAAATTGTTTAGGATTTAATACTACTACATATTCTCCAAACTCTTTTCTTAGTAAATCAGCATCTTCTTTTTTATATGGCAATCTTAATTTAACTGAATTTTCACAGTAACTATCAATTATCATATCATCTATAGTTAATCCTGTTATACAAAATACTGGTTTTTGTTTATCTTCATCTAGTTCAAACTCTAAACTCTTAACCTTTAAAGGAATTACTAAATTTGTATCTTTTCTTTCTATTTTTATTTCAAGTGGTATTATTTTAGCTTTTAATTCACTCAAATCACCTTGTCCTTTTATTCCACTATTTAACTCTAATTGTCTATAGTAATCTACTTTGTTCATGAATAATTTACCTTCTAATATATCTTTAGCCCACTTTTCTTCCCTAGTAAATTTAATATAAAATAAAGGTCTTTCTCCAAAAAATTCTTTTAATTCCTTTCTTATATCCATTTTATTCACCCCTAAATAGCGTATTATTTATAGTTATTATATTACAAACTTCAAACAAGTACAATTAAGCATAGATACATGAAAAAAGGAAGGGTCTTCATCTTCTTCAGACGACCCTTCCTTCACTAAGTATCTTATTACATCTTCATTTATTTGTAGCTCTATAGTATCTATCGTTCTTGACTTATCTATGGTTACCTTCGACACAAGTAAGTTCAACAACTGCTTTCTTTGTTGTCTTGTACTGCTCTCTTTGAATACTTGTCCAAACTTCTTCATCACTTGACTTACTAATTCAAAAGGTACTGGTTCTCCTTCTGCTAACATTACCTCTTGCCTTAATTCATCTACTCTAAACTTCAATGTGTCTATCTCTTCATTCAATTTCTTTACTCTCTCTGCTAACTCATTTTTAGTTAGTATTCCATCTTCAAACAGCTCTATGCTAGAGTTCTTCTTACCATTTAACTTATCAATTTCCTTATTTACTAAGTTCATTTCATCTAATTTTGGCTTTAGCTTACTAGACTTATTCTTATTAATGTTGTTTATTACCTTCTTTAATAGCAACTCGTTATTCACTATCTCTATTAGCTTATTGATTACAGCCTCATCTGCAACCTCTGATCTTATAGGGTTTGAGTTACATACTGCGGTATCTTTATTCTTCCAATTGCCACATGCATAGTACTCATTTACTACTTTAGTCCCATCTTTTCTTTTTCTAGTTGACCTACTTATCGTCATTGATGCTCCACAAACAGGACACTTTAACAAACCACTTAGTGGTAACTCACTATCGTAGACTCTGTTATGAGTTTTACTTCTATCTTTTAAAATTATTTGTACTTTTTCCCATGTAGCATCATCTATTATAGCCTCATGCTCTCCATCTACAAGTATTGGATCTGGATTAATATTTTTTCTTCTTTTTTCATTCCAATCTTGTCTTAGATTGTACCTTATCTTTCCAATGTAAACTGGATTCTTTAGTATCTCTTTTATTGTAGCTGTAGAAAATGGATTACCTTTTTTACTTCTATGACCTTCTTGATTTACTCTATTTACAGTTGCCTTGTAGCCATGACCTTCTCTGTACAACTCAAATATTCTTCTTACTGTCATTGCTTCTTTTTCATTTATTACTAACTTAGTTTCTTTTCTCTTCTTTCCCTCACTTTGTATCTCCACTATGTCGTATCCAAGTACTTTGCCACCATTCCACTTTCCTTCTCTAGCTCTTGCTATCATTCCCATCTTAACATTTTCCGCTATGGTTCCACGCTCAAATTCTCCTATTGCTCCCATGATGTTAAGTTGTAGCTTTCCTGCTGGAGTTT
>CALESE010000149.1 GCA_937907205.1 uncultured Romboutsia sp.
AAATAACTATTGATTTAGAAGATTATTCTCATTATGTAATAGGAAATATATATGAAAATCCTGAGTTATTAGTATAAAAGAGGAATTTCTATGATTAATATATTAGTATTTTGGTTCTTTTTTATAATGTCACTTCCAATACTGTTATTTGTTCTGTGTCTAACAATAGAAATATTAGAAGTGTTAATAGAACGTATAAAAAGAATATTTAGAAAATACCGAGTAAGATGAAGAATAAATACATATATGGAACCTATTGTTGAAGTTAACAATATGATCAAGCATAGAAAATAAGTATTTGATTTGGAGGAATAGAGTGAATATAAAACGAGTTAAGTACAAAATGAATAGTGAAGATAAATGGAATATTGGATATGTTATAGGTTTGTATGATGGGCAAAATGAAACATTGATAGAAGATGATTTGTTGAATATATTGAATAAAATAGAAAACATTATTAAATAGAGCACTCCGACTAATAAAAAAAAGAATATAGAGAAGGGTATACAGTAATTAAAGGTGAGGATGGATGATGATAAGATTATGATAGATATAATAGAAGAAATAGAGGTAAATAAAGTTGAGTTATATCATGGTGATTGTATACAAGTTATGAAGAATTTAATAGAACAAGGTGTGAGAGTTGACTGTATTATAGCCGACATACCCCAAGAGATAACCCAGAATGAATGGGATATGGGTATACCTTTTAAAGACATGTGGGATTGTCTTTATAAAATAAGAAGGGATAAAACTACTCCAATAATACTTTTTATTAATCAACCGTTTACAAGTAGACTTATATGTAGTAATTTAAAAGATTTTAAAATTATGAAGTATTGGCAAAAGGATAGACCGAGTGGATTTTTAAATGCAAAACGTATGCCATTAAAAGATATAGAAGAGATAGCGATATTCTATGAAAAACAATGTACATATAATCCACAAATGTGGGAAGGGAAAACACTACATGGAATGGGTAAGAAATTTAAAGAAGAGAAAAATAAAAACAATAATTACGGAGATTTTGATAGCACAAAAAATCCTAGTGCTAACAGAAAAGGTGATACTACAAAATATCCTAGACAGTTATTAGTATATCCAAGACCACATCCACCTATTCATCCAACAGAGAAAAATGTTGACTTAATGAGGGATTTAATTAGAACTTATTCAAACAAAAATGATGTCGTTTTAGATTTCACGATGGGAAGTGGAACAACAGGTGTTGCAAGTCTGTTGGAAGGTAGAAGGTTTATAGGTATAGAAAAAGAAGAAGATTATATGGAAATTGCTTGTCAGAGAATAAAAGAAGTGGAATAAGATTATTTAAAATCAGTATTTAGTTTGGTACCGACATTAATGTCGGTACCAGGAGGAGATTATGAAAAAGAAAGTAGTTGTAACTTATGAGGATGGTGGGAAATTAACTTATAGAGGTTATGCTGATAAAGATGATAATTACTTTATAGCATTTCATATGTACAGTTTAGAAGTTGTTAGTATAACTAGACAGTATTATCCTCTCAAAGATCATAAAGAAGAAGTTATATTTGATAGAGAAAATACAGATTTAAATACAAAAGAAATAAGAAAAGCTATGAAAGATATAGTAAAAGAAATTAAAGATAAAATAGAAGGAGTTTTCAAATAAAAGGGAGATTTTAAAATATAAATGGACAAAAAATTATTTTTAGAGTGGATTGAGAGAGCTAGACAGTATATAAAAAAAGAAAGAAGAGCAAGAGGTTTTGTAAGATTTAATAAAGCTATAATTTTATTATTAGATAAGATTGAAGAAGATATTAATAATAAAAAATATGATAAAAATAAAATTGAAGAATACGAAAAAGATGATATAAATAAAAAAGTTGATACTATAGTAGATTTTGCTAATTATCAAGCGAAAAAACTAGAATTAGATATAGTTAATTTAGTTAGAAGTAATTTAGATAATCTAAATAATGTTAAATATGAACTAGAAAAGAAAATAATAGAATTAGATTTCATTGATAGATATATTGGAGAAGATGAAGTATATGAATGGGTAGAGAATTACCACTTAGAAGATTTCTAAAGAATAGGTATTAAATATGTTTATAAAGTTAGAAAATATAGAAAATGAAAAATTAATAGATGTAAGAAGTGAAGAAGAGCATAAAGAAATGCCATTATGTAAGTATAACATACCAGTTATAAATAAAAATGAACATAATATTCTAAGAAAAAATATATATCTAGCTATACCAATAATACTATATGGGTTGATAAAAAATAGAAAATTAATAAAAAGAGATTTATTGACTATATCTGATAATAAAGCAAAAAAGTAGTGATAGGATGTTCTCAAGGCAGACTAAGAAGTCCTATAGTATGTATATATGCAAGGATGTTAGGGATAAAGTCATTTGTATTAAAAAATGGAATAAAACAATACTATGTCCCTAAGGAAAGAGGAATTAAAAGCTGGTTTAAACTTTAATAAAAAGTAGAAGATTAAACGATGATTTTTTAGGAGAAAGGCTATGATATATGCAAATATGAAGAGAAGTGAAGAAACTGAACAAATGGCATTAATAG
>CALESE010000150.1 GCA_937907205.1 uncultured Romboutsia sp.
TCGTCAGATTATGTCTAGAATTATGAAATTCAAGACACAGGAAGTAAAAGAATGTCATCCTCGTCCAGTATATGATTTGGCATCAGAAAAGAAGTTGTTTGAAACCGTACAGAAAGAGTTGCATAAGGATGTTGAGATTTATTTGAATATCAATACACCAAAGTCTATTGCTAATGCAGCTGAGTCACAAAATCAGCTCAATATTGTAAATGAGCTTCTTCCTAAGCCTGCTTCAGATGATGAAATTAATGAAGGTATAGCAGATTGGGTAATTAAGTATGGAGAAATCACTTCTAAGGATATGAAGGCAGTAATCAATCATGTTGTTGCTGGACACCCAACCGCTCGTAAGTCAGATATCGCTAGAATTGTAAAGTCAAACATTAAAAAGTAATATAAATTATGAAAAGTAGAACTATTTTGAAGTATCAGTATGATGAGATTGGAACTTTCTTGTGTAACACGTATGTTGAGAAAAATCATTTGTTAGAAAAGAAAGCAGAAGCACAAAAGAAGATTGCTGATTTAATGACTGATAATTTGCCAGATATTGTAAAGCAAGCATATAAACAATATCCAGATTATTTTGAATTGAAGAAACGAAACATTTATGATATTGCAAGATTTATTGATGCAAATACTTCGCAGTATGATCCAGAGCAACCAGGTGCATTGCGTAAAATAGAAAGTAAAAAGAAGAATTATAGCCCAGAATCTATTGAATTTGCTAACTATATTTATGATTCATTAAACAATCTTGATCTTGTAAAGTATTCTGGTTCAAGTTACTTTGGATATAATAGTACTAGCAAATACGATATCATTAATTTTGACTTCATTGGTCTTGAAATAAGTAAGGGTTGTGATACCAGTGATAGCTGTTATTGCAATAGTCGTGATAATGTACATGTAATTGCAAAGTATGCATTAGATCATCCCGAAGTTAAAGAAATTTTCTTGAATTACTTTATTGAAGTAATGAAATATTTGAAGTTCAAAAAGGATATATCTTGTGCATTCTCTACTATCACTACTACTAATATGCTTAAGAATGAAATTCCTGAAGCTTATGATTTCTTCTACAAGAAATGGGGTAAGGAATATGAGAAGCAGGATAGTTATGAGAAGGATCGTAAGAAGGCAGAGAAGAAAGCACAGTGTGATAAAATCGAAGGTCTTCGTGCAGCTATTTCATAATATAGTCTAAATTGGTTTAAACCAATTTTTAAATATGAAAACACTCTCGAAATTATTAGAAGAAAAAATGATCCAGTCTAATCCAGACAAATTGGATATGGACTGGATCAATAATGACAAACCAGTTATTACAAAATCTGGTTATGAAGTAAAGATAGATTCAGTAGATTATAAAGAAATTCCAAACCAGTTACATGGTAAAGTATTCTTTTCAGAAGGACCTATTGATGGATGGGTATGGGATGAAACTGGTAAATGCATTACTTGTAAAGACAAATATGGTAATGAAACGTTGTTGAAGAATAATGATTGATTAATTTCTTAAATAATTTAACAATCGTTAACATAACATTACTGAACTTTCAAATAAACAAATACTATATTATACATGTATGATGAATGAATATCATACATAACATAATAAATTACTAACCTTTTAAATTAAATCTTTTTAATGAGTAAAGAAACAAAAACAAAAAATCTCATTGGCGCTCGAGTAGATGAGAATGACATTTTGAATTCAATGTTTACAAATGACAAGGATCGAATTAAGTTCAATTCACGAGCATTCGCAACAACGTCTATTGCTAAAGCATTTGCAAAGACTTACGGTATTGAATTGTCTGAAGATATAAAGAAAGATAAGGCAATGAATACTGTTACTAATATTGAAGTTGGCCAGCTTTACCTTGGTGAAGTTAAAGAGTTTGACAAGAATGTTTTGACATTCACCATTCCTGGCGTTAAGGAAGAACTTATTTGCAAGGAGAATTTCAATTCTTGTATTGATGCAATTCGTAACTACCTTATGACACACAATAATCAATTGATGTTTGAGGTACGTGAGAAGAAAGACAACACTTACATTGTATCTGTTTCTAATGGTTATTTCCGTTATTGGATGCATCAAATCGAGAATGATATTCAGAAGGAAACACCTATTTCAGTTCATATTGATGAAGTGGTCAAAGGTGGATTTATTGCTCATGTCAATATTGATCCATTGGCCGAACTTACAGGTAAGGAATATGTGAATTCAGTATTCATTCCTGGTTCACAGATTGTATTAAATATCGAGAAAGACTTTGATAAGTGGGTAAATCAGGATATTGATATTATTCCACAAAAGGTAGTTGACTTCAAACGTGATTATGCTACTGGATGTATTGAGAAGTCTATTGTTGGTTCACGTAAGCGATTGCTTCAACTTGATGGCTATCAGAATTTATATGATCTGTGGTTGAAGGAACGTCTTGCAAAGAAGAATGATAATGTTACTTATGAACGTCCTGTTTTGGATGGCCATGTTACAGGTATCATCAATTCAGCTAAGAAGCAAGGTGTATTCATTGAACTTGATGGTTTGAACATTACTGGTTTGATGCCAATTGATCCTAACAAGCTGCTTGATTATCATCCAGGTGATCCTATTAATGTTAAGATTAAGGAGTTTGAAGTTCAAGATGGCAAAGATGCATTTAAGACTACACGAAAAGGTAGAGTAGTTATTTGCAATACACGTCCAGTATTTGAACTTGCTTAGAACTTGTTTAAATAGAAAATGGTGAAATTCTTAAGAATTTCACCATTTTTGCTTATGAATCTAACATGTAATTAAGATTAAAATGATTAAAATTTTCCATGTAATTCTTCATCCCAATTATTAATAAATGTGTTTAAATCTTTAAGTGTCATTTTAATATTAAAATCTTCATTTGAATTTGCATATTTTAATAAATCATTTTTTGCTTTAGGATTATCATAAAAATATTCTGCCATAGCAAATATTACTTTCTGATCTAAATCATCCAATTCAAAATTTGCTTGTTCATTAATAAGGGTTTGTAATAATAAACTTTTCATATATTTTATTTTTATTATTTTATTGTAACAGTTTTGATTAAATTTATTTAGATGGTTTCAATGTGGCACTTGTTGGATTAAAATTAAAATTAATTGTACCAAATTTCTTATCCTTAATACTAAATTGTGCAGTAAAACCATATTTAGCTTCATCAAATTTAACAGATATTGGTTGATTAAAATTTGATTGAATAATTGATGCTAAACCATCCTGATCATAATCTTTATGAGTTAATTTTTTAATAGTATTATTAAGTTCTACATCATCCAATAAATCAGCACATCTTGGTGCTAAATCTCCATCTTTTACAAGATCATCACAATCTTCATCAAAATACCAATTGAAAAAATCTTTTACTGTAGATTTTACTATTTTTGATTCGAATAATGCAATATTCAAACTTTCTAATAAACTTTTCATATATATATATATATATTGTTTTTTTTTTTTTATTAAAGATCTACATACTAGATCCATCTGTTCTCATAATCCCAGAATTAGATAGAGAATTATCTGCTTGATTAGCAGCTACTTGTGATGGTTTGTCAGTTCTTTGGGGTGTATTGATACCTTGGCCATTATCATCTTTATTCTTTTGTTCTTCATCCCGATCTTGTTTATCATTATCATTATTTTCATTACCTTGGTCATCAGAACCATTAGGATCAGATTTCAAATCATCTGCAGTACTTGGATCTTCAGCTATAGTAAAGCAACAAGCATCACCGGTTCTTCTTACACCAATGAATCCAAGCATATCATCAATAACTCCTTTCAATTCTTGATCCATTCCATTTGGGTTATCAGCATCATTTACCCAGATACCATTATCACCTAACCCATAAATATTTACTAGAGTTTTTGTAACGGTAGCTGTCTTACCAAATGGTTTTCTTACGTCATGTTTATAACGTAAAGCAACTGATTCATTACCATCTTCATCTCTAACTGCAGTTATATAATAATTATCTGGCATTCTCATATTCTGTTTAAGAATTTCAGCAAATGCCTTTGCAGCTTTTACTTTATCATTACTTGCTAACAACTGTCTTATATCTTTCTTAGTTGTATCTTCAATTTCTTGATCTGGTTGCCATGCATCTTCCTTTATCTCACCAAACTGATTATATTCTACATCACCAAGATGCAGTTGTTTTTGTTCATGACAAGCAATCTTTGGTAATGATTCACATGATCCGTTATCACATGCCCCATTATATCCATAAGATTGTTGAATGTCTGAAGGGCAAAAATATAAGAAATATTCTTCACCAACAGGAACAATCTTTATACATGACAAACCTTGCATTGATACATAACTAAAAAGAGAAGTTCTGTCATTCCAAACATTTGTATATATAGCATTTCTAACATCTTCTTCTGAATGCCATAATGACGATGTACATTTCAAAGAGAAATTATCTTCTGCCTTTGTAACAACCATAGAAAGTTGAGATGAAAAGAAATTTCTTACATTTGTTACTATATTATCCACAGGAGTCAAATGATTAGTTACACCAACCTTATTTCCTAATGGTTGGTTATCAAATGACTCCTTTATCATTGACAATGTCTTCATTTATTGAATTTCGTTGAAATTTATAATTAAAAATATATTCTACTATTTTTTGGTGGATTTACTTTATAATATAAGTCCATGCTGGTAAGTTGCTTTCCAATTGTTGTTTCTTTATCTGGATACCCCCGATAAAGTTTGTTTTGTTTATATTCTTCTAATGAATTGCAACCAGCATAATTATGTAAGCAACATACTTCTTCTGGAATTTCTTTAGAATCTATATAATATAAAGGAGTTTCTCTAGTAAAGTTTCTGATAGGTAATCCACACTTTAATATTGATTTTAAAGCATTATTCTGATAAGAAGATCTGTTACCATCATTGTATACTATGATGCTCTTTACCTTCAATATTTTGGAATCAATATTGTCTTGTATGATTTTTCTCAATGAATTGCAATGAATTTCTTCATCTCCATCTATGAATATGCAATGAGTAAAGTCATTCAGATAATTATTATAAACATCGCTATATGCTTCAGACAATATTTCATGTTCTCCTCTATATTTAGAAATCAATTCTACATTAGAAAAATCAAGAATATCTTTAGGATCCTCACCAGATATGTCATTGTTGTCAATAACAAAAACTTTAGAAACACCAGAAGATATTATCTTGGAAATTTGTTCATTCAAATGATAGTTTTCATTCTTAACTATCATTATAGCAGCTATCTTTATCTTATTTACATGAGGTAAATTTGATTGATATCCTATTCTTTCTGATAGATATTCATTCTCATTCTTTATCTCACATTCTGATATGATATCTATATCTTTGAAATCATCAAGAATATTTTGCCAAAATCTTATATTCTTATCAAAAGCATGAATAAACAGTGGCAACTTATGCTTTGTCATTTCATAAACAATATCTGTATTCATATCATAAGAAAATGAAGTAGCAACATCAAAATTTGGTTTTCTAAAATCCCAAAGCATTGGTACCAACTGAGCAAAGTACAAATCTTCATATATAGAATACATATTGCTATTCATTCTGTTATGCTTATCAATATCTTCTTTATTCTCTCTAATGAATTCTCCAGTTGGATCAGTTACTTCTATCATAGTAGAAATCTTTCTTAAGCTAACTCCCCCGTTACCAACAGCAGGAACATTGAACCATCTTGCATTCTGTGCTATGATAGGTGCACCAATATAGTCATAATTCATATCAATATATTCTTTAAGACTTCCTCCAATACAATATCCATCAGTTTGATATATCAATGCATATTCATGCTCTTTGAAAGTATTCCAAAATTCATAACTTTCAAGAAGATTAGAATAAGATAAAGTTGATAAGAAATAATCATAAGGAAATGCCCGTAATATTACATCATGGTCAACATATCTTTTCCATTCTGCTGTACCTAAATTTTCTGGATATATGAAATAGACTTCATAATCAGAAAAATCCTTCAAGTTTTTTGATAATGAATTGAGGCTTAGCTTATCTAACAAATTAGGCTTTTCTTTATATATAGGTATGATGATACAATTCTTTTTCATTTTTAAATATTGTTAATTTTATGGTTTGAAGTGTCTCCAATAAGTCATTATGTTTGTCAATACATCTTTTGCAAAATGACCTTCTGTATATATAGCTGTTGGTAATAATCTAGTTGGTATGACATGTGTTTGACTTCTCAGCATAGGTATATACATCCTCACAGCGAATCCTATTTTGTATTTTTTACATAATCTCTTAAGTACTGGCCAATTGATGTATTTATTTACTTTATGTACAGGTTCATTGAATTGTAATTGATAATACTGTTTAAATACTTCATATATTGAATTCATTACACGTGTTCTTGCAAATGGTGGAAAGTAATGAATGTTTACACCAATCTCTCGAATATTGTTCTTTTTGTCTCTTGCCAATCCAAAAAATACCGTCATAGGGGTTTTGTCGTAATACTCCAAATCTTCTGCAGTCTTAGGTGTGGCATAATTGAATACTACTATTTGACCAGGAAGAATATATTTAGTAGTAGCCTTAGTATTTATGAGAATTTCTCTATAAGCAAGACGAGAACGTAAATTGATAGGTCTTCGTTTCAATGGGTGTTCATTAACAGCATCATCTAACCGGAAATTTTTAATTTCTTCTGGTTGGTAAATGTAAGTATCTATTTGTTGCAATCGTTGATTCTGTGTAGGCATTTAAATTATAAAATAAATTTACTGGAAGAAACGTTCCGTTACCAATATGAATTTCATATTATGTTCTTTAGCAAAGTTCATACAAGCTTTCCATTTGTCACAATTCTTTATCCATTGTTCTTTCAACCAAACAGAATCTTGTGGTCTAGGTTTCTTAGTTTGTGCATAAGGTTTCACTTCTACTATTGTCTGGTGTCCATCAGCATTCTCTATAATAAAATCTGGATAATAGTTTGCCATACCTTTCTTCAATCTGCTATAATATGGTATAGCCAAAGATTCAGATACCCATCCAGTAATGTTAGATTGATTTTCTACATATTGAATGAACTTCATTTCCAACGAACTTCTTGCAATTACTGGTTCTTTTTCTTTGCATTTTTTGAATTTCTTAGGATCCACCATTGTTTGGTGGTAGTAACTGTTCTTTCTTGGTTTTACATTTTTTATGAAGTTATCTGACTTTGCCATATATTAATATAGTAACTTTATTATTAAAAATTCACAATTTAACTTTAGTTCTTGAACAGAACTGAAAGGGATGTTCATTATTTGAACTTTATTTGAACTTTATTTGAAATTTTTTAGTTTGTTTCTATATTATACATGTCAAATAAATAAATAACATTTAAAATTATTATGATTATGAATACAACAAATATTTCTTTCAGTGAGTTGATTAAAGCAGTTTCTAATGGTAAGTCTTATCTCAAGAAACATTTTGACATTGATAATGTATTATACAATACTACAATCAATGTAAATGAGTTTAAGCTTGATACTTATCAAAATGAAGTTGCAGTATTCAAACATATTCCTACTGGTGCTTCAGTTCGTGTTAAGGTTCTTCATCCGTTTATTGATGACAAAGTAGAAAAAGTGGAAATCAGGCCACAAGGAAAGAAGAAATATGTATATGTAGCAGATTATATCATGTTTGAAGATCGCCCTACAGAATATACAATGTTTGAAGTTCTCTTTACAAGATCTAAAAGAGTTAAATCATTCGATATTGATTTATTTTGTTCACTTTAATTTTAGTTTATTTGAAATTTTTTAGTTTGTTTCTATATTATACATGTCAATAAAATATTAATAATTTAAAATGATTATGATTATGAATTACTTTAAATACTATTAAGTATAACAAAATTTACTCTTTAAATAGAAAAGCACCATGAATTATTTGAAATAATTTATGGTGCTTTTCTATTTTTAATATGAATACCAATGTTCGGTATTCGGAAATATATCTAAAATACGTATAACATTAATGAAAAAGAAAATCCTTTTAACATTAATGTCATTGTTTTTAGTGGTTTCTACTCCTTTTGGTGCTGAAGAGCATGCAATGGCAAAGCATGTGACTGGTACCAAAACTGAGCATGTCGAAAAAGTGGATTCAGCGCAAGCTGTTTTCATGAACAAGAAAATTGCCCTTGAAAATTGTAAAGTTGTATTGATAAGTGAAGTTGAAGAGTACATTAGAAAGAATACTACAAGAAAATTTGACAAAGACATTAGTAGCCACATTGTAAAGGAGTGCCTTGACAATGACATTGACATTTGCTTCGCATTAGCGCAAGCACAGAACGAAACTTGTTTTGGAACAACAGGTATTGGTAAATCAAGAAAAAGCATGTATGGTGTATACAAGACTTACAAACATCGAAATCATTCTACTACTGCTTATATTGATTTATTGAAAAGAAAATACCTAGGAAAGAAAAAAACAGTCCACCACTTAATGAATAATTTCGTTAACTTAAATGGTCATCGTTACTCATCCAATAAGAATTATGAAAGAGAATTGAAAAGAACTTATGAGTGTATAAAGAAAAAAACAAAAATATTCAAATTGCAAAATGAATGCAATAAACTCATGGAGTAAAAAGTTGGGACAAATGGTCCTAACTTTCGTACGCAATCACAAGAGAATATTGATAGAAGTTTTCTCAGTGGTTGCATTTTTCGTATTTATAACCTTGTCGATCAATAAATGCACTTATTACAAAAATGCAAATGATAACAATATTATAGCACTTACTGATTCTGTAAAGTATTATAAAGGTAAATATGGTAATGAAGTGGCAAAGAAGACAATGGTAGAAGCTGATTACAAGAACTTGCAAAACATCAATGATTCTCTATATAGAATGATACAAAGTATGCAAGTAAAGAAACCAGATATAGTAATAGGTGGATCAACTTCAATAGACAATGGTAAGCATGATACCATATATATACCTACTGCTACTGAAATAACTTCTAAGAATATATATAGAAAGTTTGATTTTTCTAACCAGTATAGAGAACTTATTGGTAATGTAAATTATACTAATGATACTTTAGGATTGCATATAGAGAAAGACAGAATACAGTTCAATTATGCATTAGCTGTCAAAGATAATGCTGTATATATGACTTCAGACAATCCTTATGTAAAATTCAATTCAATAACTGGACTAACAATACCTAAGCAAAAGAAAGAAAAGAAATTTGGAATAGGCCCATCCGTATTTAGTGGATATGGCAATAAAGGATTTGTTTATGGGGTTGGAATAGGATTACAATATAATTTGATTTCCTTTTAAAAATTCTTAAGATAGTTCTATATCTTAATAGAATTAAAATAGAATGAATTATTATGAATAAATTAACAGATAAAGATAAGTATACATACATCACAATCAAGTGGTCAACTTATGAAAGGATAATTAGTGAGACTGATGGTGATGAATATGATGGTGATGAGAATGACACTTATGAAGAAGATAACTACATCACTAAGTGTATTGAACATAATCATGTTGCACATTTCAATGTCAATTTGCATATAAAGAAGTTCATTGATAAAGTAGTTCCTTATTACCAGAGAGATCTAACAAAAGGAAACAGAATCTATTTTGATAGATATACATCAATTGAACTTGATGAGATATTTAGAAAACAGATAATGGTGAAGTATGGGATCCCTATGATTGAGAAATCCATCTGGTCCATGGAATTAAAGAAAGGTCAAGATAAGAGAATGGAGACATTGGTTTTGTAAAATATTATAGAATTTTTTGAAATTTATCAAGGTTGTTCTATATTTTAAATGTTAAAATAAATAAGTTAATATTAATAAAATACGCTATTTAGATGTTTAATATATGAGTAGAAAGATAGAATTTCAAGACTTGAAGTTTGTTTGTGGATGCAAGATATTGCCACCTAAAGGTTATTCTGCAATCACATTGTTTGGTACAGTATATACAAGAAAGAGTGCAGATGTAGTTTGGAGATATCTCCAGACGAATAGAGGTAAGATTTGAGCACATCATGAAGCAATACATATTTATCAAGCAGATACATTTACTTTCATGAAATGGTTTTGGTTTTACTTGGTATATATCTGTCAATTTTTGAAGGCTTGGCCATTCTTTATGCCATGGAAGCAAGCTTATAAGACAATCCCATTTGAATATGAAGCATATATGAAACAAGATGATTTGTATTATGTAAAATCAACTTGGTGGGATTATATACGTACAAATAAAGTAAGAAAAACAATAAAATTCATATAATAAATGAAACTCAAACTAGTAAGAAAATGGAAGAAAGAAGGATACACTATCGGACAACTTTATGTTGATGGTGTATTCTTTTCTAATACAATAGAAGATAAAGACAGAGGTCTTAATCAGAATATGACTAAAGAAAAGATCCTGTTCATGAAGAAACCTGGTATTACTGCAATTCCTACAGGTACTTATGAAATTGTATTGAATGTACAAAGTCCTAAGTATAAGAAATCTAAGACAATGATGCAGTTCTGTAAAGCATACATGCCTAGATTGTTGAATGTACCTGGTTATGATGGTGTATTGATACACCCAGGCAATTCTGCATCAGATACAGAAGGTTGCATTATTCCTGGAAAAAATGATAAAGTAGGATGGGTAAGCAATTCTACTAATTACTTTAAAGAGCTTTACAATAAGATGAAGATTGCAAGTAAAAGTAGAGGTGAAAAGATCACTATAGAAATTGTTTAAATTCTTGAACAGAACTAAATTTAATGAACATCACTTTCAGTTCTGTCCAAGAACTAAAGTTATTCACTAGGAACAATTAAAAATGGTCGAGTTGATAAATTATATCTCTCGACCATTTTCCGCTTCCTGAACGTCCCAGGCGCAATCCTAGGGACTTTTTATTTATACATACACCTCTTCATATTCATTAGCACCTAATTGTTGTACTTTTACTGATATTTCTTTATTAGTCTTATTTTGTTTTAGTGTCAAAGACCAGTTTTTTCTTTCATTATCATAATTAGTAAATTTAGGAAGTATAGTAATGTTAGCACCACTATGGTAACAAGTAAAATCACCAACAGCTTTAGAAATTTCATAATCTACAAATTCTCCATCAATCCTTGATGTAACATAATACATTGACCATAGTTCATTTGCTTTAGGGCTTAAAGTCCAAACTATTTCAGAAGTATTGTCAGAAGAACAGCTGAATTGATAAGCATGCATAATACAATAGATTTCTCCAAGATATTGGTTTTTGTTAGATAATGCATACCTTCCAACTAATGGAATAGTTCCTTCCAAATCTTCTAAAGATACAATATCTATAGCATATTGAGAATCAGATATGTTTCTTGAAGTCAGTTTTATTTTTGTTGAATCAAGAGTACCATCACTTTGTCTTATTGCTATAGGTAATCCAACACCTGCTTGATCAGAATACAACTCCTTTACTGCTTTTTCTCCTTTATAATATAAATCTACTGTACTTTCATCAAGTTCTGGATTTCTCCAAGATTCTTCTGATATTGTAAGAGTTGTAGATATTTCAGATTCATACTGAGTAAATCTTATTGTACATGATCTTGTTTTTGCAGAATCATTTATTTCAATGCATTTGAATGTAAGCTTAGTATCAGATGTTCTGTATACCATTAACCAATCTGGTAATACATCCCAAGTGAAACCGAACAAATTTCCACTCTTTGTAGATGTTACATTTATTGTAACTTCAACATTTGGCGTAATGTTTATAATAGTTTTATCTAAAGAGAACTGGTAGCAATGCTGTACAAAGGTTAACGAAATCTTCTTACCAGAAGTAGCCTGGGTAAAGCTTACTTGCCAAGTTCTGTTTGCATTAGATATATTCAATGATGTAGGTGCAACAGTAAACTTATACCAGTAATCATTATGATTACAACTCAATATCATATTGTTGAACTCAGTAGGTGTCCAATTAACATCTAATGGTTGCATCAAATCATCATCTAAGCTATATATCATAAATGAAGCACTATCAGTAGCATTCAGGTATTTTGTTGTTCCTGATTCCAATGAAGAAGAGAACAAGAAATTTGTACTAGTTCCTCTTGGCTCTTGCTTTAATGTTAATTTCAAATTCTTCTGTTTTGAATCATCAAGATATAGAGTATCTGTCAAACCTAATCTTCTTGTACTAGAAGTACTGTTAGAAGAAGAAATCAAATTGTTTTGATTCAACAATATCCATTGTTGATTGTAGTCAGATAATGTTAGAGAATAATCTTCTGATAAGTTAGATCTGTAAGTTTGGTCTCCTTGATATTTCATACCAGTCCATGTATTTGTAATAGATTGGGTTATTCCATCAACAGATAATCTTACTGTTCTTGTCTTTTCTTCTCCTTGTCTTCTCCACCAAGAAGTAACAACAGTATACATATTGTCATAGTTAGGTATTGAATATTCTGGTGTTAAAGATACATCATCATAATTCCCATATCCAAATGATCCATCATATTCTTTCGAACCAATAACAACATCATAATCATATTTTGTAGGTACATCATTCTTATTCAAAGTAACAGGTACACAATACATTTCATCTGTTATCAGATAAGGTAATTTGTTTGTTGTTGCTTCACCAGATATTTTAATAGAAGAAACATCTAAATCTGTTACATTAGCTAAAGTATTGCTGTTTACTGATGGTGCTTTCTCTTGCAATATAGTATCTTCTTTAGAACCTATTCCAATAATTTCCAACTTTATCTTTACATTTCTGTTGATACCAATATATACATTCTTTCCTTTTATCTTTATATAGAATGCAGCATTGTTGTAGTTGTCAAAGTCAGAAGCAGACCAATCTGATATTTCTGTTGGTTTTATATATGCAACTGTATTATTGTGGTTAGTATTCTCATTTATCTTTATAGTACCAACATAGAAATTTCCATTTAAAGATATTTTTCCAGGACCATCATCAGCAGTTGTTGACGAAGAAATAATATTATCACTGATATTATACAGTTTTGACTTGGATAAATAGTCTTTATCAAACTTAACTCCTTGTGCATCAGTGGAACCATTTTGTGTTATATCATAGTAATCTTCACAATTGTAATCGTGGATAGAGAATTTTATCTTTCCATAACGAGGAGAAGAATTCACTTCACCTGTCATGATAGACCAAGTTATTTCAAGATATTGTGATTTTGATGGTACTATTTTAGGATAAGAGTTGACTGACAATTCATGATTCAAAACTTTCTTAGGGTTTTTTGTAACTGAAACATCAGCAAGCCACATGAGATAATTGTAATCATATCTCAAGTTTGTAATACTAGTTATCATGTTTGAATAGTAAGAATTTGGAACTATTCCTGTTACAGATATCTTTTTCTTATCTATATCTCTATCGGTAATTTTATTAGAAAATGTATCAGAATACTCTGTTTGGGTCAATTCTATAGATTTAGTATCGGAAATACAAGTAACATTTATGATACCTTTTCTTCCTGCATAATATCCTGTCTTTTTGAATATCATAAACATTATTTGAAATAAGGTATCAGTCGCAGGAATTATATCATCATCGTAAGATGTACTGATGTTTTCAATATACATCTTTTCAATAGCAATTTGTGGATTTACTGTTACTTTAGCATAATAAGAAGAAGTAGCAGAGTTTATCTGTGGATTTGATATGCTTATCCATTTTGCAACTTCTTTTGACACCAGGCTGGTACATGGTACATTAGTTACTTGATTACTTACTAATCCACCTTGTTGCCATACTTTAGTTGTTGAAGTATATGTTCTGTCAAGCAAGAAACCAACATTAGAATATCTTGTTAAGGTATTTGCTTCATTAAACACTTTCCAAGTCATTGTAACAACATCACCAGTATGGTCTACTATACTAGATGACAATGCAAGATCTTTTATTACATTTGTATAGTTAGCACTAGTAGGAATATTGCTCTTCATTTTCAGATTTATCTTCCAGTTTCCATTACCAAGATATTCTGAACTTTCTAATGACATTGCATTCTTGTCTATATTAAGTTCATTGATAGTAATTACATCCCCATAATGGTCACCATAGAAACATCTTGTGGTGTTTCCTGACATCATCTTTACTGTACCTGTTATATTGCAATATAAAGTAATAGATTTACCATTTACATCTACATAAGGATTACTTTCAGTACCATATTCTTTTACTTCATCAGAAAACGTCTCATCTTTATACCAAGTGATTATAGCGTTTGCATAAGATGGTTTAGCATTTGGGTCTTCTTCATCTTTATCCTGAACTATCTTTATCACTATTTGCTTTCCAGAGTATTTAGAAGTAGAAGTGTTTATCTGTTCATCTTTACTGTCAATTTGCCATAATGATACATAAGTAGTTCTAGAACTTGAAGTAGATACATTACCAGATATGTTCAAATCAAACAAAGCGTCATATTCATGCTTAGTAGCTGTCTTTATGTTCCATCCTATAGGATATACTATATTAGGAGCAGTTACCCAGTTCTGATAAGGTATTACTTTGAATGGGTATCTTCTATGCCAGTATTTTACACAAGATCTGACGTATATTGTTACAACATTACTAGCTGCACTTACATGTATTCCATTTCTGTCAAAAACAGAATCAATAGAAATGAAATCATGATTTTTATTGTTTGAACTCCAGAAAAGATATTTTGAATCTCTTGGCCAAATCATCATATTTTTCCAAAAGACCGCATTTATATCTTTGAGCTTATCTGTCTTTGAATCTACTAACTTTATTGCACCAATATCTTGATTACCAGTTTTCTTAACGTATATTCCCATCTGAAAAGATTTTCTTGTTTAAACTTTATATATAAAAATTGCAAAAATAATTTGAAATCCGGTATATGGTTTCTATATTTTTAATGTAAACAAATAATGAATAAAATTATGATGAATTTTGTAAATCCTGAAATAGTAAACGTAGTTGAAAATGAAAAGGTAACTTTTGGTGAATATCCTACTGAAGGAATTACCTTTGATGAACTTCTCAAGAAGATTGAGAATCGTGAGGAAATTCTTCAAGGTACTCCTATTCATTTCAATATGCATGATATCATGCATGAAAATGGTTCTGTTTATCTTCAGGATGAATTCATCCATATTCCTACTAATACAAAGATTTTTGTAAAGTATGATGATTCTGAAGACACTTGGTCACGTACTTCTATTGTTCTTCCTGGTCATAATGATTCAGAAGCTATTTGGATTGCAGATGATGTAGAAGATGCTTG
>CALESE010000151.1 GCA_937907205.1 uncultured Romboutsia sp.
TTATATAAGTAAAAGTATAATAAATTAGATACTATCATTTATAAGTTAATTTACTATAGTATTATATCCATCTGGATTATTACTTTGCCATCTCCATGCATCTTCACACATTTCTTTGATGCCATACTTAGCTGTCAATTCAAGCTCTTTATTAGCCTTTGTTGGATCTACATAGAACTTAGCTACATCCATAGCTATTAATTTATATTACTCACTTAATGCTACAACAATAGCTATTTCAACATATTTATCAGATTACATGAATATTAAAGTATCTCATATAACAATTTCTAAGTGGATTAAGAAGTTTGATAAATACTTTAAATCCATAAGCGATGAGCTTACTAATGACCTATACTTAGGCGATTCTGATGAATAACACGCTGATGAAACTGTTGTAAAAATTAGTGGCAAAAAGCACTATCTTTGGGTTTGTATAAGATTCTGAAACAAGATTTGTTACATCTTGGAATCTAAACTAATCTCGTGAAGCAGAGTGTGCATTTTCTCTATTTAAACGTTCTAAAACCTTTGGTACTCCTAAATCAATTGTTACGGATGGTTTACCTTCGTATAGAGAAGCAGTTAAAAATACATTCGAAGGCTCTACACATATTGTTGTTAAAGATTTTAGTGATGACATATCTAATAATTTAATCGAATCTTTTAACAATACATTTAAATCTTGGTACAAGAAAACCAAAGGATTTAAATCATATGAAAGCGCTAATAGTCTTATCAGTAATTTCATTTTTTATTACAACTTTATAAAAAATCATTCATCACTTAGTAATTTAACACCTGCTCAAGTTTGTGGCATTAACTATACTCATCAAGAAAAAGTTAATTGGTTCATCAAATATTAATTGCATTTGTAGCCTAAAAATTTTATAATTTCATTAGGCTTGTTTGTCATGCAAATTTTTAAAAATATGAAACTTAATTTAACCTATCGGTTTATTTATGAACTCGAGAATGATTCTCATTATATCTAATTAACAAAACCAAATTCTCTCCTCTTAATTGATTTTTCTTTTAATCATATTTGATATTATATAAATTTCTTCTACTTTCAATACTATAATTAATCCTCCGTAAACTATAGAGCCAATACTTATAGATACGAACAATGCTATCAATTCTTGTATAAAACTAGTTCCTAGTAAACCAATTAATGAATTATGCATAAGATATGTTATTATTCCCATAATAATAGCTGATAATAATGATTTAAGTGTAACTCTTACTATTTTATCCTGTCCAAAATATCCAATTTTCTTTTTGATGTTATTAAATAATAAAAATATACATATAATTGCTGATATACTAGTTGCAAGTGCTAATCCTGCTATTTGTAAATACCTAACTAATATAAAATTTAAAATTATATTCATTATCATAGCTATAGCTCCATTTATCATCGGAGTCTTAGTATCTTGTATTGCATAAAATACTTTTCCTAAAATATCCCTTAAGCCAAATGCTATCATCCCTATTGAATACATAATAAGAGCTATCGCTGTCATACTAGTGGCTCTAGTATCAAACTCACCTCTTTCAAATAATAGCTTAACTATCGGAGATGCTAAAACTATGGCCCCTACGGATACAGGTATAACTAAAAGTATTACACTATTGATAGCCCGTACTACTGAGTTTATAAATTCTTCTTTATTATTTTCAGTTGATAATTTAGATAACATAGGATATATAACTGTACCAATTGAAGTTATAAATAATGCCATAACGAATCCATTAAGTTTATTAGCATAATTAAGTGCTGATACACTTCCTTCTGCTAATGTAGATGCTAATGTCCTATCTACCATTGTATTTATCTGATTAACTGCAACCCCTATCAATACAGGTATTATCAACCATGTAATCTTTTTTATATATTTATCTTTCAAGTTAATATATGGTTTATATGTATATCCATCCTTTATAGCATATGGTAATTGAAATAGAAATTCTGATGCCATACCTAGTAAAGTTCCCCATATCATTATATATGGACTATACTTTACGCTAAGTATCGTAGATACTACTATTATTATATTTTTAGGTATACTCATCATTCCTGGAATTATAAAATTATTTTTTATTTGAAGATAGGCAGTCATTAGATAACTCAATCCTGTAAAAATAATTCCTATAATTGTTATTCTAGTAAAATTGACAGCTATTCTATATGTTTCACCTTCAAATCCTACCGCAAATATATTTACTATTGGTTCTGTAAATATAACTCCTAATATACCTAATATTGCACACATAATAACAACTATATTGAATATGTTATTTATGAATTTTAGAGATTCATTTTTCCCCAATTCATTGTCTACTTCAAAGTACATAGGTATTAAAACAGTAGCAAGAGTCGCTCCTATAGTTGCAAATATTACTATGGGGATATTCATCGCTGTAATATATGCATCACTATACATTGATGCACCATAAGCTGAAGCTAGTACAAGTTCTCTTCCAAACCCTAGGACTTTAGCCAATATTGTTGCTATCATAAGTACTATTGTTGCTTTTGCTGCTTTACTCATATTTTCTCCTTAATTAATATCAATAATTATTTAAAAGGTTATGAGTAATCATTTAATATTAATCATAACCTTTTTTATCTTATATCATGTCCCAAGTTAATACTGTATCTTGCTCTATATCTCTATTAACTTTTCTTCCTATAACTATATCCATATGTTCCGGCTTTATACCTGTACCTGGTCTCTTTAACATTATATCTTCATATCTTATTACATCACCCTTTTTAAGTTCTGTATTTATAACTATAGATCTTCTAGCTTCTCTTCTTGGTGTTTTTTCACAATCTAATACAGTTTTATTATAGCTACCACCTATAACCTCTAGTAATTTAAAGTTATCTACAGCTATTTTTAAATCTTCAGGATCCATCGCATGGTAGTGATCATTACCTTTTAGAGTTTTATCTAAAGTAAAATGTTTTTCAATAATTTCTGCTCCAAATAAATATGATGTTGTTAATATAGTCATAGTTTTATCTGGCATTGTATGATCACTATATCCTATTTTTACATCAGGGAATACATCTTTTAAATGTTTAATCATATTTAAATTAGCATCTTCATTCTTTGTTGGATATGATAATACACAGTGTAATAAACATATATCATTACATCCAGCTTCTTTTATAGCTCTGACAGCTTGTTCTATTTCAGATATATAAGCAGCACCAGTTGATATATATATAGGTTTGCCTTTTTTTGCTATATGCTGAATAAAAGGTATATTTGTCAAATCTGATGAAGATATTTTATATATATCTATCATATCTGCTAAATAATCAGCTGAATCAAAATCAAATGGTGTAGACATAAAATCTATACCTAATTCTTTACTATAATCACATAATATCTGATAGTCCTCTTTATTAAAATGATCATGCTTTTGAAATAAGCCGTGTTGTGTAGTAGTTGGTTCTTTTGTTAAATCCCAATATGCTGGTGAATTTTTAGATACTATAGTATCTGCTTTATATGATTGAAATTTAACAGCATCTGCCCCTGCTTGTTTTGCTTCATAAACATATTTTTTAGCTGCTTCTATTGGTGTTATGCCCTCTTGTTTAGCAGTATCATAAAAATTAACACCTACTTCTGCTATAATATATGGTTTTTTCATAATTAATATCCTCCTATAAACTGTTAATTAAGTTTAGTACTCTTTTTCTACCGTTCCTTAAATCATGTCTTAATAATTCTGATTGTTTTGATAATCTATCTTCTTTAGACATATTTATATATAAATCTAAGTTAGCTTCAATAATTGAATCACTTGGATTTAGTCCAAGATATTCAAATCCATTTTCATGAGATACAAATCCATGTTTTTCTTCTCTTTCATTTTGTGCCATAGCTATAGTTGGAATACCTAAAATAGCTAATTCATAACCTGTTCTCCCCCTAGATGTTATTGCCACATCACAACTAGACATAATTTCAGGCATATTTTTTATATCATATAGAACTTCTATATTTTCATATTTATTGTACTCTAGTAGATTATCTACATTTTGTTTAGCTCTTCCTATAACAATTTTAAAGTTATACTTATTATATTTATCCTTTTTAATTATATCTAATAATCTATCCGTATAGTTTTGAGGATCAGCACCCCCAAATGAAATAAATATATTTTTAACTTCTTCATTTATATTTATTTCTTTGTAGAACATAAATGTTTTTGAACATATATAATAATCTTTACCTGCCTTCATTTGAGGAACTGATGGATCTTGATATAAAGCATTGATAACTAAGTCAGACTTGTATATTCCTTCTCCATCATCTTCAAAATTTATTATTTTTTTAGCCGAATTACAATTTTTTAATGCTATCATGTAGTCTAATGTTGTATTTAATATGTCATTTATAAATATATCATACTTTTTTTCTTCTAATATTTTGAATAATTCATTTATTCCATTAACCCCTATTAAATTATGTGTAGTTACCCCAAATAAAACTCTATCGGTTTGATTTATATCATAATATATATCTGGTTTTACATAAAACTCATCTGCTAATTCAAGGCATCTATATATATGACCCATTCCCCTTTTAGTATTTCCATTTACATAAATTGCAACAGTTTGATTTCTCATTATATCTTCACAATATTTTAAATCTGCAAAAGTATCTATATCGATAGCTTCTTCTTGTGATATTTCATATACATCTATACTTTCACCTATTCTAGTATATTGTGTAACTATATCCTTTTTTGATATTACAAATGCTCCTGTTTCTAAAAAATATGGTGGTAAGTACTGTCGGTTTAAACGTTGCTTATAATCAGGTACCTTTTTTCCACCTTCTCCTAACTTCCATGCTAAATGAGGATTATTTAATACCGATATGACAGTATCTAAATGTCTATCTTTAGCATAATCTATTGCACTATCTAGCGTATCTACTTTAAGTGTAGGAGAAGTAGGTTGCATTGTTACTACGTAATCACATTCAATATCTTTAATAGCATCATATATTACACTATCTAGCGTTACTTCATCTCCACTTAAGCTAGTATCTCTCCATTTTACTTTTACACCCATTTGTTTAGCTATTATTTCTACTTCCTTAGAGTCTGTAGAAACTATAACTTCATTTATATATTTACTATTTATAGAATTTTTTATTGAATAATATATTAAAGGTTTTCCATTAAGTAACCTAATATTCTTATTAGGAATTCCTTTAGATCCTGCTCTTGCTGGAATAACAGCTACAGTATTATATTTTTGTATTTTATTCATATTTCACTCTTCCTTCATTTAATACTACTTTTATACTCCTCTGCATATCATTTATATATTCTTCATCGAAATAATCATCCCCTGAATATAATAAATTAAATATTCTCAAATCATTCTTTTTTAGTAAATATTTTTCTATTAACTTTATTTTACTTATTAAAAATATCATCTTTTTTATATACTTAAATGAACAACTTTTTATAAAAGATTTAGTATTTAATTTTATATCATCTTCGTATGATTTTATATTTTTAAATTTATAATCCAAATACTCTACTATAGAATAACTCGCTATTTTTTTAGAATTTAAATCTATATATTCTTTAATCTCCTTATTAAATGTTTCAAAGGAAAATTGACTATATTGATTCATACTTTTTTTAAAATCATCGTAGTCTTTTATTATATTAGGATAATTTTCAAAAAATTTATAGTCTTTATCTTTTGACAATTTATTCGTTCTAAATAAGTAAAATGGTGTACTTGAAACAGAACATTCTATTACAGCTGTTGAGTGAAAAGATATTGTTATATCACAATTTATTATCCAATCTCTTATAGAGTCTCCAGATATGCATTTGAAATTTTTATATTTTTCACATAACATTACTATATCTTTTTCTTCAATATCTACATGAGCAAATGATGGATGTGGCCTATAAATGAATATAGTGTCATCATTTTCTTGTAAATATAATTCTACATAATATAAAAAATCTCGTCTATTTTTAATACTTACTTTTACTTGTTCTAATAAATCTACACCTTTTGACATATTTATTTTTATTTGTTCATCTGTTAAGAGATGAAAAGAGTTTGCTATAAAAACTACCCATTTTTTATCATTATCTATGTTATATTCTTTAGATAGTGTTTCTCTACTTTTATTAAAACTTATCAGCTCTTCTTTATAAAAATCTAACTTAGGATTTCCACATTCAATAATATTTTCTCTATTTACTCCAGCTTCAACTAATTTTTTAGTAAAGTTTTCTCCCCAACTAACATGTAGTACTCTTAGTGCGTCATCTTTTGGTATAATAAACGCATCTGAACCATCATTAGAAATCTGTTCATGATGCATATTTAGCATGATAATCTTATCATCTTTTCTCATAAATTTAAAATTACGAAATAAGTCAATCTCATGATTACTATACGCCCACGGTAATACTACCATTTTAGGTTTATATTTAAATATAATACTTTCTTTATGAAATTTAATGCTATCTATAATAACAGTGTACCCAATTTCTTCAAACTTATTTTTCATTAGTACTGCCGTTTCCATTTCTCTAGCTACATGCTCTATCAATATCAAAACATCGACTTCTATTCTTTTGAACATAATTTATTCTCCTTACATATTGTAATTACTATAAATGTAATTATAACTAAATCTATTCCATAGAATGGACCTAGACCTAAAAAACTATGATATAAAATTATCACAAAATAAAATGGCAATATATCTGATTTATATTTTATTAATATTTTACTATACCTAGATAAAAATAATATAGTTATTATCATTCCAAAATGGACATACATACTCCAAAACAAGTTATGAGGAAAAATAGTTTTTCCTTTAAAGTAGTCTATTCCTATAAATGTGCCCTCTTGTAATCCCAGTAACAAATTTCCTAAGTTTATACTTTTTAATGCAAATAAATTGGCTTGACTCCTTATATAATTAGATTCATCTAACAAATTAGTCATTCTACTAAATCCTTCCAAATATACATATTCTGGTTTAAAATATTCATAAATATTGCAATACATTAAAGATACTATTACTACTAAAAATTGTATTGCTATATAAAACCAAAAACTATATATCAATGTACTTATATTTATAAACACTTTCTTATTACATACTTTTGTTAAGATAACAAATAAGATTAACGATATAATATATAGCCTACTATAAGTAAACAATCCTACTATAAATAATATAATAGCCTTAATTCTCTTATTGATATATAAAAAATATGTTCCTAGAATGAATGTAAAGTATCCAGTGTAATTTGCATCATATGCTGAAGATACAATCTCTAAGACGCCTGTTAGTTTATAATTATTAAAAGAGTATACAACAAGCTGTATTAGATACATATAAAAAGAAATTTCAAATAATTTTTTTACCAAGTTTATATTTATTTCATTAATCAAGATATGCTCTACAACAATAATGCCAGCAGAAATATATATTATAGACATATCTATTTCTCTATACATAATTATCTTAATAATAAAGATAATTGTAATAGTGGTAGAACTAATATATGAAAATTTTGTTTTTCGTGGATTAGTTAAAAACAATATGATTGAAAATACAATAAACAATATTCTTAACTTATCAAATATATCATATTTAATAAATGAGTCTATATCATTAATACTAGATATAGGAACTATGAATATTGACATAATGCATATTATAGCTATTATGCCTAATATAATATTCTTATTTTTCATCGAAATATATTTCTCCAGTCTAGTTATTAATCTGTTCTCTATTTTTTTAGTATTATAGATGATTTTATATCTTTGCTATATATTTTATTAATAACACTTTGAGGTAAATTAGCCCAAATCAACGCGAATATTAATCCTTTTATTTCATTAATATTTGTTTTAGATAAATATTTCACTTTAGCTCTCAATAAGTTTTTACGCGTAATTTTGTTTCTTTTATTCGCATCATCTATAGTGAATTTTTTCTTACCTAACGATTCTTGTATATTATCTATTCTATAACCATTTTTTAGTACTTTTAACCATAACGCATAATCTTCACATCCTATATACTCTTCTTCATACATTCCTACATTTATTATATCTTGCTTTCTATACATAACTAAAGAATGTGATATTGGCGATCTAAAAGGTATTATTTTATTAACTTCTTCACTTTTAGGAAATTCTCTTGTAGTTGTTAGATTTAATTCTTCATCCATAATATCTTCATATGAGCTCACAACTGAAACTTTTGGATTTCTATCCAAAAAATCTACCTGTTTTTTTAATCTATCACAATATGAAATATCATCATCATCAAATCTAGCTATATATTTACCTTTACATAACTTAATACCTCTGTTAAGAGAATTAATTAATCCCTCATTCTTATAATTATCATAAACTATATATTTTTTTCTATTATTTAGATATTTTAGATAATTAATTAGCTCCGCATTAGTTGAGCCATCATTTATGATAACTACCTCAAAGTTATCATATGTTTGATTATCAATAGAATTAATTACTTTCTTAAATAAATCTACATCAGAATTATATACACACATCAATATCGAAACGTTCATTATTGCACCTTCTTTCTAATATGCTCCATCTCTTTTTAATACTTTAAGTATCGTCATAAATATTATCTTTATATCACCTATTACTGTTCTTGTGCTTACATATTCCATGTCAAAAGTAACTCTCTCATCATATGTGGTGTCACTTCTACCATTTACTTGCCAAAGCCCAGTAAGCCCAGGCTTTACAGCCTTATAATATACATCATATTCACCATAAAACTCTAACTCATCAGTGACAATAGGTCTTGGACCTACTAAAGTCATATCACCCTTTAATATATTAAATAATTGTGGTAACTCATCTAAACTTGTTTTACGTATAAACTTTCCAACCTTAGTAATCCTAGGATCATTTTGTAATTTAAAAGTTTCTGCATACTCTCTTTTTTGTTCTTCTGTGAAATTTTTCTTCATTTCTTCTGCATTGGCAAACATTGATCTAAACTTTAGACAATGAAACATATTCCCATCTTTTCCAACTCTCATATGCCCAAATATTATTTTTCCTTTTGGATCTTCAATCTTTATTGCTAATGCTATTATTAATAAAACCGGACTAAAAACTATAATACCAATTACCGACCCTAATATATCTAGTACTCTTTTTATAAATAAGTATCCTATAGAGTTTTTTATATTTAAAATCTCTTCTTGTGATTTAAATGCTAATGAGGATTCGCCTATCTCTTTAAATATAACTCTTTCTTGCACGAATAATCCCTCCTATAATATAAGTTTTTAAATTTGTTAATATTTATATTTAAAAATAAGAACTTTTTCTGAGAAATAAGTTCTTATTTTTTGCCTCTTTTAGACTTATTACTAATATAATTTTTATCACTTTGCTCTTGATAATAATAGTTATAGTATTCATATCCACTATTTTTACTAACATCAAACTTATTAAGTACTACACCTAATATATTTGCATTAACTTTTTCTAATCTTTCTTTTGATATCTTGGCAAGATTTACATCTGTTTCATTTGATCCAACTACAAATACTACTCCATCACTATAAGTAGATATTATTCCTGAATCAGTAACAATACCTATTGGTGGTGCATCTATAAATATATAGTCATAAGCTTCTTTTAATTGTTCTAAAAATTCTCTCATTGTTTTAGATGAAAGCACTTCTGAAGGATTTATTGGCATTGCTCCACACGTTAGCACATGCAAGTTATTAATAGATGTTGTATTAATACATTCCAAAAATGTCTTATGTGCAAATAATACATCTGTAAGACCATATATATTGCTTAAATTAAACATTCTATGAACACTTGGATTTCTTAAGTCACCTTCCATAAGCAGTACTCTTTTATCAAGGTTTGCAAATGATACTGCTAAATTTGATATTACAGTTGATTTTCCTTCATTTTGCTGAGAGCTTGTTATACATATTACTTTTAAATCTTTATCTATATTTGAAAATTCTATACTAGTTCTTATCCCTCTATAAGCCTCTGCTATATGAGATTTAGGATTATCTATGCTTATTATTCTTTTTTTCATATTATCCTCCTACCTATCTATTGATTCATTAGGTATAACTCCTAGTAATGGAAGTCCTAATTGTTTTTCTATATCTTGTGGTGTCTTTATTTTATTATCAAGATATTCTATTAAGAATACCACAAACAACCCTATCATTATGCCAAGTACTGCAGCTATTGCTACATTCATTTTTTTATTTGGCTTTACTGGTTCTATAGGAGTTATTGCTTTATCTATTACTTCTACACTATTTGCTTTTGTTATTCTTTTTGCTTCTTTTGTAAATACTTCTGGTATCTCATTAGCTATATCTCTAGCTTTCTTTGGATTTATATCTTGAACACTTATATTTATAATTTGAGTATCTTTAACTGGTGATACAGTTATTTTCTTTACCAATTCATCGTATGTTTCTTCTAGGCCTAGGTTCTTTATTACTGGATTTATTACTGACCTAGATGTAATTATTTCTCCATACGTTACTGCTAATTTTTGTGTAACATTAAATTGATCTCCTGTTATCATTTGAGTTTCTTCATTTTTTTCCGTATTTACTATTAATGTTGCATTTGCTTGATATACTGGTTTCAATATAAAAAAGCTTATTACTGCACTGACAATTACAGCTATCGTTGTTATAAGAGCTATTATCCAAGACCTCTTTTTTATAATTGCAAAATATTCTTTTAAATCTATCGTTTCTTCCATTAGATAATTTACCTCCATCTAAAGTTTAATTAGTATATTACTAAAGCATTCTATACTTTATTAATATATTTAAATTATTGATATTATATAATATAACACTTTTCGAATTTTTTTTACAGCATAAAATTATTTTTTCCGACTTTTTTTTACGATTTACATGTTATTTTTACTTTATTATCATATTTTTTCAAATTTAAGTTAAAATTGATTTGACATAATTTTTCTGTAATATTAGTTTTTACATTTTTCTTATATATATTCAACTCTTATTATTTATTTTTAAAAATAAAAAAAGAACTTATATGATTAACATATAAGTTCTCAGAGCGTAGACAAAGTCTACGCTTTTTTATTTTTGTCAATACTCTTTATG
>CALESE010000152.1 GCA_937907205.1 uncultured Romboutsia sp.
GATTTTTCTGTCGAATATTGTTAAGATATATACATGGTTATCCCCCTGATAACCTTAATTAAAATCTCTATTCCCAATACCCCTTTTGAACGGATATACTTTATATCCATTTAAAAACTATTAAATTGACTACGGAAATCAATTTAATAAAAAAGAGCTTCCCCAAGCTCTTTTTTTATTTTCTAAATTTAGACAATAGACCTATATATGTTTTTTTTGATATAATTTATTTATCATATAAAAAGGTAGGAGAATATTATTATGATTAAGAAAAAAGTAGCTATAGTTTTTACTGGTGGTACTATATCTATGACTGTAGATGATAAAATAGGTGCTGCTATACCAACTTTATCAGGAGAACAAATAATGTCTATGGTTACAAATATAGATAAAGTTGCTAATGTAGAAGTTTTTAATTTTGATGAAATACCTGGTCCTCACATGACTCCAGAAAGAATTATGGAGTTAAAGCATTATATTAATAATCTGCTTATTAGAGATGATATCGAAGGTGTTGTTATAACTCATGGAACAGATAGCTTAGAAGAAACTGCTTATTTCCTAGATTTAACTATTACTAGCAATAAACCTGTAATAGTTACTGGTGCAATGAGAAGTAGTTCTGAACTTGGATATGATGGTCCTAGTAACTTATCTGCTGCTGTATGTACTGCTATATCTAAAGAAGCTATTGGTAAAGGTGTTCTAATTGTTTTAAATAACGAGGTTTTATTAGCTTCTGAAGCTACAAAAACAAGCACACTTGCACTTAATACATTCCAATCTATAAGTTGTGGACCTTTAGGAATAATAGATTGTAATGAACTTATTTTATATAAACATGTTACAGGAAGAACTATAATAGATACTGATGAAATTGAACCAAAAATCGCATTATTTAAATCTGGTATAGGGATGGATGACGAATTTTTAAAATTTGCTACTGATAGTGGATATAAAGGTATTATAATAGAAGCTATGGGTAGAGGAAATATACCTCCTAATATGTATGAAGGTGTTAAGTATGCTAGAGAAAATAATATTCCAGTTGTTATCGTATCTAGATGCCATTCTGGTAGAGTATTTGATGCATATGGATATTTAGGCTCTGGTAAAGACTTAAGAAATTTAGGATGTATATTTGGAGGAGATCTTTCAGGTCAAAAAGCTAGAATAAAACTTATGTTAGCTCTTGGAAAAACTAATAATTTAGATGAGATAAAAGATTTCTTTGAAAAAGGAATTTATTATTAAAATAATATATAAATATAAAAAGATATGAATCAAATCATATCTTTTTATATTTTCCAAATCATATCTTTAGTTAAACATAATTTATAATCAAATGTTCTTTCTCCATCATTAAATTTAGCTTTTATAAGATTTCTATCTTTTTTAATTACTGTTCCTTCTTTAAATTTTTTATGATATATTTTATCTCCTATAGTTATATTATCCATTTCTTCTTTTGTAGGAGCTTTTATATCATCTATAAACCTAGACTTAGATACCTTCTTACCATACTTATTAATTGGAGAGCTTATATATAAATTTTCTTCTGCTCTAGTAATAGCGACATACATAAGTCTTCTTTCTTCTTCTATTTGCTCTAACCTTTTTTCTTTATCTTCTAAATCATAAGATTTTTCATGAGGAATAGTTCCTTCATTAGCACCAATTACATAAACATTTTTAAATTCTAATCCTTTTGCACTATGCATTGTAGTAAATATAACACCATCAGTATTTTTATTCTGTTTATTATCTAATAATTCACTTTTAACTCTTTCTATATGATTTAAGTATTCTTCTATTGTTTTAAAATTAGTAGCTGAACTTTCTAACTCATTTAATATTTCAACTAATCCATTTGCTTTTATCTTTCTATTTGAGCAATAATCTAGTATATATCTATCATAATCCAAACTACTTCTAATATATGATATTGCATTTTTAGGATTTAATGTTTTTAAATAACTTAAATCAATATCTAAATCATTTATAGTTTTTATTTGCTTTGGTTTTAAATCACATTTATTTATAAGTGCATTTATAAAATCATCTTCATCTTTTATCATATTTATACTATCCCTAGATATATATCTAAAAGGTTTGTTTATAATCCTTATCCAATCTTTGTTTGATTTAGGATTAAGTCCTATCCTTAAGTAAGCTAGTACATCTTGAGCTGCCCAGTGGTCGTATATAGTAACTACAGCATCTTTTACTACAAATGGTATTCTCATGTCCATAAAAACATCTACTAAAGCTCTAGACTGTATATTAGTCCTATATATAACAGCAAAATCTGTATATTCTACATGCTCTTTTTTTATTTCTTCTAATATATCCTTTGCAATATACAAAGCTTCTTCCTCTGAATCCTCTGGAGATATATAACTTACTTTCGCTCCATTTCCTTGGTTACACTTTATAACCTTATCATATCTATTTTTATTTTTTTCTATAAGTCTATTAGCAATATCTATAATTTCATTTTTTGACCTATAGTTTATATCTAATAGTATTTTAGTTGTATTATTAAAATAATTTTCAAATTGTAGTAAAAAATCAGGTCTAGCTCCTCTAAATCCATATATACTTTGATCTTCATCTCCAACTACAAATATATTGTTATTAGGAGTAGAAATTAATTTTAAAACTTCAAATTGAACCCTATTTATATCTTGAAACTCATCAACAAGTATATACTTATAAACATTTCTAACCATATCTAAAGCCGCTTTATTGTATTTTAATAAATTATATGTCTTTATAAGCATATCATCAAAATCAATCTTATTTAATTGCGCTTTATGTTCTTCATACAAATTATATGCCTGTATAAATTCATCTTTTCTTAATATATCTGATTTAAAATCTATTTTATCCATTAGTTCATTCTTTACATAAGATATCTCATTAATTACTTGTCCTATAACTTCGTCATCTTCTCCATTTTCAACTTCTAACTTTTTAAGTATTTGTTTTAATACCATTCTTTTAGTCTTTTCGTCCAATATACTTTCTAAGTTATATTTTTCAAAATATCTTAATATCTTAAAAAATATAGAATGAAATGTTCCATAATTTACATTATCCATTCTATGATCATTGCTTAAACTTAAAGCTCTATTTTTCATTTCTATAGATGATGCTTTTGTAAAACTTATAGCTAATATACTTGTAGGCTTTATATTTTCATTTATCACCATATTTGCAATTCTATATGTTATAACTCTTGTTTTTCCCGAACCAGGACCTGCAAGCACCATGCAAGGTCCATTTATATGTTTAACAGCACTAAGCTGATTATTATTTAAATTTTCCATACTAATCATAAATTACCACCTTGAATTAGTTTCTTATTTTAAGTTCCTAATTTATTATAATATATAAAACATAAAACTTGTACAAAGTATAATAAAAAACTAAACTTAACTAATAACCTTTAAAACTATTCCATACCTAAATATCTTTTAAATTTAAATGTTTATATTTAATTGTTAGCATAAAATTATATTATAATACAAAAAAGACTATCTAAAAATAGATAGTCTTTACTGGCGGAGAAGGAGGGATTCGAACCCTCGCACCGGTTTAATCCAGCCTAATCCCTTAGCAGGGGATCCTCTTGAGCCACTTGAGTACTTCTCCGTATTAATTTATATTTTAATTATATATTAAATCTCTTATACTGTCAATATAATTTATAAAAAAATAAGGATCAAATTTGCTTTATTTTTTTATAAATTATTCTTAGCTTCTATCAACATTTTATTAGCTTTTTCCATATATTCAATTGCTTGTTCTATATTATTAGCAGTTTCATTTTTACCTATGGTTCTAGCTTTATCAACCCATTCTCTAAATCCTTCTTCATGAGTTTCATTATGGTTTACCCAATAAGAAAGTAATATCTTTAGTATTTTTTCATCTTTATTTATATACTCTGATGGATAATTATGTCTATTCTCATAATCACATCCATAATGTAATCTTATATTTTTATTTAATATAATATCTATATCCCCCTATTATTTAATTTATTTTTCTTTTTATTATTATCTTCACTCTTAATAAGTTTAAATAATTTATTTAAATTAAAATTTAGTATAATTGAACCCTGTTGAAGTATAGCTACCTTTTTTTATTAATGAATATTTCATAAGATCCATGAGCATTAAAATATGCAGCTGATATATTATTTTCTTTACATGCAAGTGATAATACTTCATCGGCATCACTTAATTCATTTTTTAGATGTTTTAAATCTTTCTTTGATTTTAATAAATATTTCCTCCATCAGCTTATTTTCAGATATAATCATCTCTATTCCCCCCCTTGTAGCTTATAATTTATTATTTTGTAATTTACAAGCCTTAACTACATGCTTTGCAAGTATTGAAGTAGTTACTGACCCTACCCCTGCAGGAACTGGAGTTATCATAGATACCTTATCTAGTACATCATCTGTATCAACATCTCCACATAATTTTCCACTTTCATCTACATTTATTCCAACATCTACAACTACTGCACCTTCTTTTACAAATTCAGATTTAACCATTTTTGCTCTACCAACAGCTGCTACTAATATATCAGCATCTGAAGTTATACTTTGTAAATCTTTAGTTCTCGAATGACATACTGTAACTGTGGCATTTTCATTTAATAAAAGCATTGCAGCAGGTTTGCCTACTACCATAGATCTGCCTAAGACAGCCACTTTAGCACCACTTAAACTTACATCATAGTGCTTTAATATTTCTAATACAGCAGTTGGTGTACATGGTGTAAATCCAGTAGTATCACCTTCCATAACCTTCGCAGTATTTATAGGACTAAAACTATCTACATCTTTTTCAGGAGATATTACATATTTTATTTCATCTTCATTTAAATGCTTTGGAAGTGGTCTAAAACATAAAATTCCATGAACACTTTCATCATTATTTAATCTTTTTATTTCATTTATATAATCTTCTTGAGTTATATTTTCATCTAATTCTAAAACTTCTGTTTCTATATCTATAGTTTGGCATCTTTTTAGTGCTCCTCTTTCATAAGCTAAATCATCACCTCTAGAGCCAACTCTTACTATTGTTAACTTAGGATATATACCCTTAATTTTTAAATTTTTAACATCATTTATTAGAATTTCACTTATTTTATCTGCTACTGGTTTACCTTTTATTATTTGGACTTGATTCGTATCTATTTCCATATTAATTTCCTCCATTCAATATTTATTTCCCTAATGCAATTTCTACTTTAGCGTATACTTCATCACATATCTTAGTCCCTTTTGAAACTAATTCATCTATTTCGCTTCTTATATTTTTTACATACTCTTCATCTTTAATTGAATTTATGTTTATAAGTACATTTAATTGTCCGCTAAGTAGTGCTGCTCTTAAACATTGAATTCCTACACCTACATCACTTAATGCAAGTTTTGATCCTTTATCTACTAATTCTTCATGTAATTTTATTGCTTCATAACATGTTTTTACTATATCTATAGGTACTTCACATGCTAACTTTAATGCATTTTCCATAGTTTCTTCTTTTATCTTTATTTCTTCAGGCGTTGATTTTGGAAGTCCATATGCTTTTGATAAAGGAAGAAAACACTCTGCATCCTTATCTATCATATCTAATAAATCTTTTTCTATTTTATTAGCTTTTAATAATATATCTTTTATAACATCTTCATGTTCTGCATATTTCTTCTTTCCTATTGTTAAATTACATACCATACTTCCTAATGCCATACCTATTGATCCAACTAGGGCTGCTGCTCCTCCACCTCCAGGTACTGCATTTTTAGAAGCTAAGGCATCTACAAATTCTATACAAGTTTTTTGTGCTATTTTCATTTCTTCCCCCTAAAATTTCTATATAGGTTTTATTGTATAATAGGTAGTGAATAAAATCTATTCACTACCTATTATATTTAATTAGAATAATCCTGAAATTATTCCATTTTCATCAACATCTATTTTTTCTGCTGCTGGTACTTTTGGTAGACCTGGCATTTTCATTATTTCTCCTGTAAGGGCTACTATAAATCCTGCACCTGCAGATACATTTACTTGTCTTACAGTTATTCTAAATCCTGTTGGTCTTCCTAATTTTGTTTGATCATCACTTAATGAATATTGAGTTTTAGCCATACATATTGGCATCTTTCCAAATCCTAATTCCTCTAGCTTTTCTATTTCCTTATTAGCTATTGGTGTGAAGTCTACTCCATCAGCTCCATATATTTTAGTTGCTATTGCATTTATTTTCTCTTTGATAGATAGGTCATCTTCATAACAGAATTTAAAGTTATTTTCTTCTTCTTCAATTAATCTTATAACTTCTTTAGCTACTGCTATTCCACCTTCTCCACCTTTTGCCCAAACTTCAGATAATGCAACATTTACACCTAACTCCTTGCATTTATCTTCTACTAATTTAAGCTCTGCTTCTGTATCAAACGGGAATCTATTTATTGCAACAACTGCTGGTAATCCAAATACTTGAGTTATATTTTCAACATGCTTTAATAAATTTGGAAGTCCTTTTTCTAAAGCCTCTAAGTTTTCTTCATTTAACTTATTCTTATAAACTCCACCATTGTATTTTAAAGCTCTTACTGTAGCAACTATTATAACTGCATCAGGTTTTAAATCAGCCATTCTACATTTTATATCTAAGAACTTTTCAGCACCTAAATCAGCACCAAATCCACCTTCTGTTACTACATAATCAGCAAAGTGCATAGCCATCTTTGTAGCTATAACTGAGTTACATCCATGAGCTATATTTGCAAATGGTCCACCATGAACAAACGCGGGTGTTCCTTCTAATGTTTGAACTAAGTTTGGTTTTAATGCGTCTTTAAGTAATGCTGCCATAGCTCCATTAGCTTTTAAATCTTTAGCTGTTACAGGCTGACCATTGAAGTTATATGCAACTATTATTCTACCTAATCTTTCTTTTAAATCAGCTATATCACTTGCTAGACAGAATGCAGCCATTACTTCTGATGCAACTGTTATATCAAATCCATCTTCTCTTGTTACACCGTCTACTCTCTTACCTAATCCATCGACAATATTTCTTAATTGTCTATCGTTCATATCAACACATCTTCTCCAAGTGATAGCTCTAGTATCTATTTGAAGTTCGTTACCTTGATGTATATGATTATCAAGCATAGCTGCTAATAAATTATTTGCAGCTCCTATAGCATGAAAATCTCCTGTAAAATGTAGATTTATATCTTCCATTGGTAAAACTTGAGCATAACCTCCACCAGCTGCTCCACCTTTTATACCAAATACAGGTCCTAAAGATGGCTCTCTTAATGCAACTAATACATTTTTATCTAGCTTAGCTAATGCATCTGCAATTCCTATAGTAGTAGTTGTTTTTCCTTCACCTGCTGGAGTTGGATTTATAGCTGTAGTTAATATTAATTTAGATTTCTTGTGATTGCTATTTTTTAATAAATTATAATCAACCTTAGCCTTATATTTACCATATAATTCTATATCTTCTTCATTTAAATTTAATTTTTTTGCTATTTCCCTTATGTCTTGAGGTGTAGCTTCCTGTGCTATTTCTATATCTGATTTAAATACCATTGCTAAATCTCCTCCAAAATTAAATATTAGTCTATATAATTATATTTAAATAATATATATATTATTTTAAGACACCTATTAATAGGTCTTAAGTCATATTAACTTATCTTTTATTACCTTAACTTGATTTTTAGTTTCATAACTATTGTCATAAGGTGACAAATTAGACCTATCAGAATTTATAACATCTTGGTTGTAATATATAAATCCTAAAGATTCTTCATCTTCTTTGTTTCTTATTTTATTACCCACAATAAAGATTTTATTAACAAATATATCTTTACCAAGATTTTTTACTTTACGATATGTTTGTAAACTTCTTTCTCCTGACTATACAATAACTATAAATGCATCTACTCCTTGAGCTGTTCCTTTACCTAAATGTTCTATCCCTACTTCCATATCCATTATAAATACATCTTTATTTTGTAGTATTAGATGAGAACATAATCTTTTTAATAGCATATGCTCTGGGCATACACATCCAGATCCTCCTGAATCTACAGTACCTAATATAAGCAATCTGACTCCATTAAATTCTTTGCAGTATTCCTAAGGTATATCATCAACCTTTGTATTTAATTTGAACATTTTTCTGAAACTACCTGAATCTTATGAGGTTCTATCAAATACTAGTTTTTTCATCTATGATATAGGAATAATTGATTCATATACCTCTTTTGGAAATCATAATGCTAAATTTGTATCTGGATCTGCATCTACAGCAACAACTATATATCCTTCATCTGAAAACATTCTTGATAACATATAATAAAAAGTTGTTTTGCCTACTCCACCCTTACCTGTTGTTGCTATTTTCATATTATACCACCTTTTGTTTATTTTAATCATATTCATATTATTTCTATGTTTTTCAGTATTATTATTCGTTTTTACACATATTTTTTATAGTATATATATATGTTACTTTGCAATTTCTATATCTATTGCCCTAGGTTCTATACCTAAATTTTTCCATACTTTTTCTCTTTTTTGTGGAGCATTTTTAATAAATCTTCCAACTCCATAAGGTTTACCAAATTCCATAAGTGCAATATCTGCAACTTCGTGAGCTCTATCTTTTGCATGATATGAATGTGCTACTGTTCCTCCAGCTACTATTCTTGCAAAATTTCTTCCAACTATAACATGTTAATCTGCTCCACATAAGCCTCTTGGTGTTTTATGAGTTATTCTACATGAACCCATTCCATATGTTCTACAACAATTACCTTGTAAACCAAAACCGCCTTTAGATTTAAAATATAATTTCCTATCATACATAGTTTCTACACCATCTTTTTCCGCTTTATCAAGTAGAATCTTACTATTTAAATCAATTGTCATCATTTTTTTATCATAATTATATCTGTAACCTAGTATTTAATAATATTTTTTCTTTCTCTTTAATACATATTTTATACTTTATATATTTATAACTAAAAAACTCCCATAAGGGAGTTTTTTATCTATATTTATCTAATTCTCTTAAACATGCAACTGTTACTTCATCTTGAGGGTCTAGCTCGTATGCTCTCTCTATGTAGTATATAGCATCATCTAACTCATTATTATTTAAATATGCCATACCTAAGTTACATAATATTTCTGGGTCTTCTTTTATTTTAGCTGCTGTTTCAAAATATTCTATTGCTTTATCCATATTAAAACTTCCAGCTTCACAAAGACCTAATTCAACAAGTGCATCAACCTGATTTGGTTTTATTATTAATATTTTTTCAAAATATTTTTTAGCTTCTTCTATTTCATTCATATTTTTATATGCTAAACCTATCATAAATAATAGATTCCACCAATCTGAGTGCTCATCTTCAAGAGGTAACAATTTTTCTAAACCTTCTTCATTTCTACCTTGGAACACTAAGCTATACCCTTCTTCATACTGAACTTTAAAATCCATCTTACCTATGTTATCTTGAATTTCTCTTACTAGTTCATCTTCTATACCTAATTTTATAGCTTCTTCCCATATTACTTTAGCCTTTATATATTGACCTTGATTATAATAATGATATCCTAGGTGATAATATGCTAATGAGAAACCTTCATCTATTTGTATTATCATTTCTAATTTAGAAAGAGCTTCTAATAAGTATGCATTCATTGCATCACTATCCATTGATTTTTGCTCTTGTTTAGCTATTTCTTGGCATACTATAGAGTAATGATATAATCCTTCTATATCATTTGGATAAATAGTTATCATAGCTTTTAAGTATATTAATGAATCAGTAAGTTCTCCTATATCAAAATATTTTTTAGACATATACCCCATATATGCTTTTAAATCTAAATTTACCTTTACTTTAAATGCATCTAGGAATTTTTTATATTCTTCATTATATTTAAAATTACTATCTATACCTATTATAAATATCATACCATCAGCTATAGACATTACATTTATATTATCTTGAGCTGTCTTTTCTTTTATACCTTTTACTAAAACATCATTTTTGATAGGTACATTTAAACCTTCACTTGGCATTTTATATCCTTCTATTTGGAATTCTCCATCATGTTTTATAGTTATAAAAGCTAACTCTTCAGCTTTTTTTAGTAGATACTTTTCTATTTTAAATTTCATGCTTCTCTCCTTTATAACTCTATACTATATGCTTTTGATTTTTCAAATACCTTTTTGTCATCATATATAAATAATATAACATTATCTTTTCTATCAACATATGATTTTATATCTTTTTTAAGTTTTAGTATATCGTAATTAAATGGTTCAAAATGAACATATTTTATTATATGTTTAGCTGGTTTATTTTCAAAACTTGGTGAATATTTAACTATGTTATTTTCATCTTGTAAAAATACATGACATCTATTTTTAAAATCTTCTAATTCTAATTTATTAAAGAATTGTGGTAAATTTGAAGTTTTACCTAGTGATATATAATCATATTTTAATACGTCATTAAATAAGTCATTATTATTATTTATTTTTTCATTATAGAAATCTAATAATATTTTATATAATTGATTTTTGCCCTGTGCCATATCAAAGTATCCATTATCATCAAAATACGTTGCAAAATCTTCAAAGAACTTAAATGGACTTTCACTATAATAGTTGAATATTATGTATTTCATAGATAGTATGAAGTTCTTAGAATTATAGTATCTTTCTAATATCTCTTCAATATCTTTTAGTTTTAGTATTTGAGAATAACTCATATAATCGTTATAAAGTATTTCATATGGTGGATAATCTTTATATCTATATCCATGCTTATTAGCCCTATTTCTTACACCTGTTCCTTTTATCATCTTTAAGAAACCTAATTGTAAGTGCTCTATACCTAAATTAAATACATCATTAAATGATTTCTCAAAACTTGCATAGTCTTCATAAGGAAGCCCTGCTATTAAGTCTAAATGTTGATGTATATTTCTATAAGATGCTATTTTTTGAACAACATAGGAAAGTTTTTTAAAATCATCACGTCTACCTACTTCTTCTAGTACCTTCTCATTAGTTGTTTGAACACCTATTTCAAATTGGAATAAGCCTTCTTTACAACTTGCTAAGAAATCTAACATATCATCATTCAATAAATGAGCTGTAACTTCAAAATGATAAGTTGTATAATTATTATCATTTTCCATTAAAAATTCCATTATCTCTTTAGCGAACTTTTTATTTGCATTGAATGTTCTATCTATAAATTTAATCTGAGATACTCTTGCATCTATTAATAACTTTAAATCTTTTTTAACCCTATCTATACTAAAATATCTTAATCCTTTTAATGTAGATGATAAGCAATATTGACAGTTAAATGGACACCCTCTTGATGTTTCATAATAAACAATTCTATTTTCATATTCACTTGGGTCTAGGTTTTCATATGGACTTGGAATTTCATCAAGATTTTGAAGAAGTTCCATAGGCTTATTAGTTATAATCTCTTCACCTTCTCTAAATACTAGTCCATTGACATCTCTTATATCCTTTTTCCCTTGTAAATGAAGAACTAAATCTCTAAATACAAGTTCGCCTTCACCACATAGTATATAATCTACAAAATCATAGTTTCTCATAGAACATTCACTATCATAAGTAACTTCTGGCCCACCTAGAGCTATTTTTGTATCAGGATTAATTTTTTTTATATTTTCACAAAGCTTAACTATATCACTTATATTCCATATATAAGTTGAGAATAAAATAATATCATAATTATTTTTATGTATATCTTTTAATATGTAATCTAAATCATTATTTATAGTATATTCTTTTATATCTACATCTACTATATCTTTTACAAAAGCCTTTAAATATCTTATTGCTAAATTTGTATGTATAAATTTAGAATTTAGTGTTGTTAATAATATTTTCAAATATTTCACCTCTTTTTTATATTTTTATATATTTTTGTATGCATTTTAGGTTAAAATAATATATGTAACTTATTATCAAATAATTTTTGATTAGAAGGTTTTTACATACTTTTTGTAGAATATTATATTATCATTATAGATTAGAAAGGAAGTTTTATATGGAATTATTTAATCAAGTATCTATTAATGCTTTATCTAAAAGAGACTTATTACTTATTGTAAAAGCATTAGAGTATACTAACGAAAATACAGATATTGAAGATTTTATAGAACTTAGAAACAGTATAGTTAAAGAATTATGTTTTTTAACTGAAACTACTGAAGAAGAATTTATTAATTATTTAGAATCTAATGATTAATTTTATACTTTTTTAAATTTTAAAGTATATTCACCTGACTTAGCTCTAATATTTAACTTGAGTATATTATCATTAAAAGTTTTAGATATAACTATTATCTGATTGAATATAGGGTCTATCAATTTATCTCCTTCATTAAGACTTATTAAATTACGTGGGTCTACCGTATGATTATATCTTTTCTTGTTAACTTTATAAGTTCTTAATTTAGTAATATACTCAGACATTGAAATTATAAATTCTATATTGTCTATACTATAGTTTTTTTCTTCTCCTAGTATAGATAGTATAGATTTTTTTATACTTTTAGTTCCATCATTGTTACTTTCTCTATCTTCTATATAAATATCATACAAAATATTTAATAATGTTACTATTATTTTTTTATCATCATATTCTTCTATTTTTAAATCTATATATTTATCAATTTGTTGTATTATATTAATCCTTGCCATTTGAAATTTAATGGTATTTAATTTGTCAAGTTCAATTGTAAAACCTATAATTTTATCTTTAATATTTTGTAATAATTCATTATACTCTATATCCTTATTTTCAATAATTGTATGTATTATTGAGTTGTACAAAACTGCACCTAATAAGTATTCAAATAAATATTCTTCCTTCTTTAAATATTTTATATATTTTTTTATTAATGATACAACTTCATACTCACTTTTTTGAATGTTAGTATTAGATATTATTACTGGAAGTAATATATTTAGTATATTATTATATTTTATACTTTCACCATAAAACCTATAATAAACCAATTCATCTTTTAACCTTGCATTATCTATAAATACATATCTTTGCTTACTATCATCTATTAAACATTTTGTATTTACTATCATTAAGTCTCGTAAATTTTTATCATCTATATCAAAAGCTGATATATATGCATTTTTTATTATATTTTGCTTCATTAATATTACCTTCCTCGTGTAATACTTTATAATAACTATTTTTATCAACCATAATATTTAATATACTTCTATTTAAACCTGTTGTATAGTATGTATTAAAAAAAATAGACAGCTTATAAGCTGTCATTTATATTGTTACATTCTTTCTGGTGCTTTCATTCCTAATAAAGCAAGACCATTTTCTAATACTTGTTTAGTTGCCGAAACTAAAGCAAGTCTAGATTTTCTTAATTCTACATCATCAACTAATATTGGATTATCATGATAGAATTTGTTGAATGCTTGAGCTAAATCAAGTACAAATCTTGTTATTATATGAGGCTCATTTTTTCTTAAACTTGTAAGTATAGACTTATTGAATGATCCTATAACTTTTAGTACTTGTGCACTATCTTCGTCATTTAATAACTCATAGTTTATATCAGTTGTAACTTCTTCATTAGCTTTTCTAAGTACTGCACAGCATCTTGCATGAGTATATTGTACATAAGGCCCTGTTTCTCCATCAAAGCTTAATGTTCTATCCCATGAGAATGTATAGTCTTTTATTCTACTATTAGATAATTCTTGGAATACTACAGCCCCAACTCCAACTTGTTTAGCTATTTCATCAATATTTAAAGCATTTGGATTTTTAGCTAACATTGTTTCTTTTGTTTTCTCTATAGCTTGATTTAAAACATCTTCTAAGAATACTACTCTACCTTTTCTAGTAGACATAGTTCCTTCTTCTAAAGCAACCATACCAAATGGTACATGTATCATATCTTTAGACCATTCAAATCCAATAAGTTCTAATACTTTAAATAATTGTTGGAAATGAAGACTTTGTTGAGATCCAACTACATATATACATTTTTCAAAATCATAATTTTCTTTTCTATATAACGCAGCAGCTAAATCTCTAGTCATATATAAAGTAGATCCATCATTTTTAGTTATAAGTGCTGGTGGCATATTGTACTCTTCTAAATCAACTATATTTGTTCCTTCAGATTGTTTTAATATACCTTTATCTTTTATTATATCTATTACTCTATCCATTTTATCTGAATAGAAGCTTTCTCCATTATATGAATCAAACTCTATATCTAATAAGTCATAAACTCTAGCAAATTCTTTTAAACTTTCATCTCTAAACCATTGCCATAATGCCTTAGCTTCTTCATCTCCATTTTCTAACTTAGTAAACCATGCTCTAGCTTCATCTTCCATTTCTGGATATTTTTCAGCTTCATCATGAAACTTTATATATAGTTTAAGTAATTCTGGTATCGGGTTAGATTCAACTGTTTCTTTATCTCCCCATAACTTGAATGCTACTATTAATTTACCAAATTGAGTTCCGTAATCTCCTAAATGGTTAACTCTAACTACATTATATCCTTGAGAATTATATATTTTATATAAAGCATTACCTATAACAGTAGTTCTTATATGTCCTATATGGAATGGCTTTGCTATATTAGGAGAAGAGAAATCTATTACTACTGATTTATCTTTTCCTAAATCACTATGTCCATAATCTTTACCTTTTGATAATACATCTTTTATAACACTTTCTGCTAATTGAGATTTGTTAACAAAAAAGTTAACATATCCTCCCATAGGTACAACTTTTGTTATTGCGTCTTTAGCTTCTATTTGTTCTGCTAAATCAGCAGCTATCATATTAGGTGCTTTTCTAAATACCTTAGCTAATTTAAAACATGGAAAAGCATAATCACCCATTTCTTTATTTGGTGGTATTTCTATTAATGCTACTATTTCTTCTAATGATAACTCTTCTATTTTTTCTTTTAAGAAATTGGCTACTGCCACTTTGAAGTCTTGCATTTCATTTCTCCTCTCTTACTCTTATCTATTTATGGTAAATCAATTTTTAAGTTTTTTCAAGCTATTTACGACTTTTATTGACTATAATTTACAATATATCATATTCATTAATTACTTTTATTTTATTATTCTTAAATAAAGCTGTTGTGGTTCCTACTCCAGGTATTTTTTTACCAGAAAAAGTTCCGTCATATATATAGTTACTACCGCATGATGGGCTTCCTTCTTTTAATATAGCCTTTTTACAACCATACATTTTTGCTATCTTTAGGCATTCATTTGCTCCATTTATAAATTCTTTAGTTACATCTTTACCTGTATTGTCGATTATATTTGAATAATTATTTATAACATCATATCCATCACCATCAACTATTTCTGATGGTTTTCTAGGTGTTGATAATCCACCTAATTGCTCTGGACAAATAAGTATATATTCTTTGTCTTTTAAGTAATCTACTACTTTATCATTTTTATTATTATTTCCATTGTATTTACAATTTATTCCAAGTAAACATGCTGATACTGCTATCATAACATCTCCTTATCTTAAAGTAACTATAGTTACTCCTGCTCCACCTTCACCGTATTCTCCAGATCTTTGTGATTTAACATGCTTGTTTTTCTTTAATATATCTTGTAATCCTGATTTTAATACTCCTGTACCTATACCATGTATTATAGTTACATTTTCAAGACCTGCTACATAAGCATCATCTAAATATTTTTCAACTTCCATTATAGCTTCTTCTAAATTTAGTCCTCTTAAATCTACTTCACGTTTTATATTTCCTGACTTAGATTTTATTATTTTTCTAGTTTGCTTTGTAACAGTTGTTTTAGGGTCTTTCTTTGCCCTTTGTAATGATTTAAATGGAAGAGTCATTTTCATTATACCTATTTGAACCACAGCTTCTTTTTTATTATTATCAACAGAAACTACACTTCCTTGTTTATTTAATGTTATTATTTTTACTTCTTCACCTGGTTTTAAATCTTTTATTTCTTTAGAAGCAACTTTTGGCTCTATCATACTCTTAATAGTTGGTTGTAAACTTCCCATAGAATTAGTAAGTTCTTTTCTAAGTTCTTCTATTTTTTGGTTCTTTTCTTTAGATGCTCTTTCTTCTTCTAATTTTCTTAATTCTTTTATTATATTATCAACATCTTCTTTTGCTTGCCTTGTTATTCTGAAAGCTTCACTTCTTGCTTGTTCCATCATTTTATCTTTTTTAGTTGTGAATCTTGCAAGTCTTTCTTCATAATCATTTTTAAGCCTTTCTATTTCAAGTTTTAGCCTTTCAGCTTCTCTTCTTTCTTCTTCTGATTTTATTCTATTTTTTTCAACGTTTTGAAGTACATCTTCAATTGCAATATTATCACTATCTATAAACTCTTTAGCTCTAGTTATGATATAAGAGTTTAATCCTAGTTTGGTTGATATTTCAAAGGCATTTGATTTACCTGGAACACCTGACAATAATCTATATGTTGGACTTAATGTTTCTAAATCAAACTCAACTGCTGCATTTTCTACTCCATTTGTTGTTAATGCATAATTTTTAAGCTCAGTATAGTGAGTCGTTGCTATACACTTTGCTCCTGCCATATGAACATCCTCAAGTATTGCTATAGCAAGTGCAGCACCTTCCACTGGATCTGTTCCTGCACCTAATTCATCAAATATAACTAATGAATCTTCTGTTACATCTTTTAATATTGATACTATATTTGTCATATGAGATGAAAATGTTGATAAACTTTGTTCTATACTTTGTTCATCACCTATATCTGCAAATACATTATCATATACACACATACTAGTTCCATAGTCTGCTGGTATATGAAGTCCACTTTGGTTCATTAATGCAAATAATCCTACTGTTTTTATAGTAACTGTTTTACCACCAGTATTTGGTCCTGTTATAAGTAAGGTATGAAAGTCCCTACCTAAGTAAATACTATTTGGAACTACCTCATCTTTATCTAATAATGGATGTCTACCATTCTTTATGTTTATATATTTATCCTCATTTAATTTAGGCTCTACCCCTCTCATTTGTATAGATAATTTACCTTTTGCAAATGCAAAGTCTAGTCTTCCTAATATTTCTTGATTTGCTATTAATTCTTCACTTACTTCACCTACCATAGATGATAGTTCTTGAAGTATTCTTTCTATCTCTTCTTTTTCCTTAAGTCTTAATTGTCTTAGCTCATTATTCATATCAACTATACTCATAGGCTCTATAAATAATGTAGCTCCTGATGAAGACTGATCATGAACTATACCTGATATTTGAGACCTGTATTCTGCTTTTACAGGAACAACAAATCTATCTCCTCTTACAGATATGATTGAATCTTGAAGGTACTTTTGATATGTTGTTGAACTTATTATAGAATTTAATTTTGATCTTATCGATTGATTTTTTTGAACTATCCTTCTTCTTATATCTCTAAGTGTTGAAGATGCATTATCAGATATCTCTACTTCACTTATTATTGCATTATATATTGCATCTTCTATATCTCTATATGCATATAATGAATTAGATAGTGCTTGTACTATTGGATAATTAAAATCATCTTCTTCACTACTAGATAATTTATTTTTTAAAGTTCTTGCAGCTCTTAATGTATCTGCTATCATAATTAAACTTCCTGAATCCAAAGATGCACCTATATTTGCTCTTTTTACCTTATCTTCTATATCATGTATTCCTTGTAATCCTACACTACCTATCTTTATAAGTATTGATTGTGCTTCACTAGTTTCTTCTAGCATATATTTAACATCCTCAAAGTTTGAACTTGGAGTTAATTTTTCTATGTATTTTAAACCTAAAGAAGATGAAGCTTTTTCTTTCAATAAATCTATTATTTTATTGAATTCCAAAACTCTTAATGCTTTTTTGTTCATACTTCCTCCTAATGATATCTATTTATTTTATAATGTGTATTTTTTCAATATTTGTATTATACTATTTATATATTATACATAATCATAGTTTATTTGTAATATATAAAATTTACTTAAGTAATATCATTAATATAAATAACATATAGTATTTTGTACAGTATATTCTAAATGAATCTTTGTATATTATTTACTTAATTTATGTATATTAGACTAATTTTTTAAAGGGAGTTGATAATTTTGGAAAACGTATTAAAAAATTTAAATCCTCAACTTATATTTAAGTATTTCGAAGAAATATCTCAAATACCTCGTGGTTCTGGAAATGAAAAAGCTATAAGTGATTATCTTAAAAATTTTGGAGAAAAATTAGGATATGAAACTATTCAAGATGATACTTTAAATATAATAATAAGAAAACCTGCTACAAAAGGTTATGAAAACTGTCCTGGTGTAATACTTCAAGGACATATGGATATGGTTTGTGAAAAAAATAAAGATACTAACCATAACTTTGTAACTGATCCATTAAAATTAAAAGTTGATGGTGATTTTATATCTGCTGATGGTACTACTTTAGGAGCTGATAATGGTATAGCTGTTGCTATGGGTATGGCTGTGCTTGCTTCTAATGATTTAGAACATCCACAAATAGAATTATTAGTTACTACTGACGAAGAAGCTGGTATGAGTGGTGCTATGTCTATTGATGGTAGCCTGCTTACTGGAAAATATATCATAAACTTAGACTCTGAAGAAGAGGGATTTTTATTAGTTAGTTGTGCTGGTGGTGTAACTGCTCTTACTAAACTTCCTGCTATATTTGAAGATGTAGATTCTTCTAAGCAAGCTTTATTAATTGAAATAAAAGGGTTACTTGGAGGACACTCAGGTATAGATATACCAAAGCAAAGAGCTAACTCTAATAGATTAATGGGTAGATTATTAAATCTATTAGATATAAATTACGATTTAGCTAAAGTTGAAGGTGGTTCTAAAAATAATGCTATACCACGTGAAGCTGATTGTATAATAGTTGTTGATAAAAATGAAGTAGAAAATGTTAAGTCAAAAATAGATGCTATAACATCTATATTCAAGCATGAGTTTTCTACATCTGATCCAGGATTAGTTATAGAAATATCTGAAACTACTACTGATAAAGTTTTTAGCAGTGATACTAAAAATAAGATTATAAAAGTTTTAAACTTAATACCTAATGGAATCCAAACTATGAGTATGGATATAGAAGGTCTAGTTGAAAGTTCTACTAACCTAGGTGTGGTTTATACATTTAAAAATGAAGTTACTTTTGAATGTGCTGTTAGAAGTTCTGTTGAGACATTAAAAGATGATATAACTAATAAAATGGATTTATTAGCTAACTCATTAGGTGCTAAATTAGAATTAAGTAGTGCTTATCCTGCTTGGGAATATTCTAAAGGTTCTAAATTAGAGGAAATATGTGTTAATGCTTATGAAAAATTAACCGGTAAAAAGCCTATAATAATGGCTATACATGCGGGACTTGAGTGTGGATTATTACTAGATAAAATGCCACACGCTGAAGCTATATCTTTAGGTCCAGATATGTTTGATGTTCATACTCCAAGTGAGCGTTTAAGTATCTCTTCTACTGAGCGTACTTGGGAGTTCTTAGTTACTATACTTAAATATATGAATAATCAATAATATATAATTAATGTCTATCTTTTATATAAAATTATAGTAAATTAGCGCTATAAGTTATATAACAACTTTTAAAGTAATATAAATTCCTTATATAAAAAGTGCCTATAGTTATTTCATAATATCTATAGGCACTCATAATTATTTTTTCTTTTTAAAGTTAACTTTTGTTACATTATCTTTATTATTAGATTTAGGTAATAACTTTCCTTCCTTTAGCCCTAATAATAATTCTATTTCATCTGGATATATACTTAATCCACAATTCGATAAGTTATCCACTAATGTTTTTGAATTCATTATACTATTATCCATCAACATATCAACAGCTTTTTTCAACAATACTGGACTAGTTGCTTTTATATTTTCATCAAGAGGTTCTTTCTTTAACCAACCACGCTTATCCATCTCTTTCATAAGATACATATACTTTTTATAATTTATTGCACCTAAATCATATGCTCTTAAAATCATAGCTGATATTGGTACTATCCATTTTTTCTTTAATTGAATATAATCATCTAACTCTTCTACATTATTTAAATCATTCCAAAATGTATCTTTTGGTAATAAAAATGCACATGCAAATTCATCTTTTGAGAACTTTTTAAGCTGAATATTAGCTTCATTTGCTACTATATATGCTAATTCATAAGCTAAATCAAAGTTTCTTATAGTTGCTGATTTTTTGTCATTCCCTAATGATATTAAGTATCTACTTACCTTATCCACACTTTGTTTTTGTGTAAATGACATAGCTCCTCTTTTATCAACATTTATTCCTGATATAGCTATACCATTTATCTCTAATAAAGTTACCATATTACCTATAGGTCCGTCATTTAGATTCCAATATTTTCTTAATTTACTGGCTAATGTTTCTATATCATCGTTTCTATTTAAGTTAGTTGGTAAGTTCATTTCAGGGAATTTTATATATCCTTCTATAAATAACATTAATTTGTGAGTCATTATAAGTTTTTCTTTATATGATATTTCCTCAACTCTTGGTATTGGTGATTCTGGTCTTATATGTGTACTTTCTACGGTTACTTTTATATTATCATTTTGGAAAAAATATTCTCTAGGAAACTTTAATGCATTAACTAACTTCATTTCATTTTCCACTAATGGTTTATATTTTTCTTCTTCAAATGCAAGTATATCTTTTTTATTTATTTTAGTTTCTTGTGCTAATTGATCTATTGTTTTCGCTCTATATACTCTAGCAGTTTTTAATCTTTTTCCGTTAAATACTCTACTTTTTGCCATATAATCTCTCTTTCTAAAGTTAATAATATTTATTCGTATCTACAAGTAAAATGCTCTGGTTATTTTAAATATCCAGAGCATTTTACTTTATTATGAAAATATATCATATTTATAATTAGTCGTCAAATTCTTATATTTGTTAATTAAGCACTATACTCAAGCACATTTTGTCCTTTTCTTATATAAAAATATATTGAAAAAATTATAGTTAATAACTCAGATATAGGTATAGATAACCATACTCCACTTATTCCTATAAATCTTGGCAATACTACTACTGATATAGTTACAAATACTAATGAGCGTAGTATTGAAATAATAGCCGATATTTTTCCATTACCAATAGATGTGAAATACCCTGATATAAATACATTAACTCCTATCATTAAAAACCCCCATGAGAATAACTTTATTCCATGACTTGCTATATTAAATACATCAATATCTGTAGTAAACATACCTATTATATATTTTCCTCCTAGCATAGATACTAAAAATATTAATATAGAACTCCACGTTATTGTTATAAAGCTATATTTTAAACTTTCATCTATCTTTTCTTTATTCTTTGCACCAAAATTATAACTTATTATAGGAGATACACCCACTGTTACGCCAAAATAAACTGCTATAAAGAAATAATACATATATGTTATTATAGACATTGCTGCTACTCCATTTTCACCTGCTATTACTAATAAACTTTTATTAAATAAGAATGTTGTAATTCCTGTTGATAATTCAGTGAACATTTCTGAGCTACCATTATAACAAGAATTAAACAATATTTTCATATCAGTAGTTGTTTTTACAAATTTAAGATTAGATTTATTACTTATAAAGTACACAAGCCCTATTATTGCAGATATTGCTATTGATGAAAGTGTACCTAATCCAGCTCCTAATATACCCATATCAAATATAGCTATAAATATATAATCAAATACTACATTTAGACCTAGACCTAATGTAGACATAATAAGAGCTACATTTGGATTTCCATCTACACGAGCATAATATTCAAAGTACAACTTAAACATCATAGGTATTGTCATTAATATAGTTAAAAATCCATAAGGTTTTACATAAGGCATTAACTTATCTGTTGCACCTAAAAATTTTAATATTTCTTCTAAAAATACTACTCCTACTAGTGTCATAATAACACCTAATATTAATAAAGATATTGTTATAAATGAGAATAATTTATTTGCTCCATCTTTATCTTTTTCACCTAATTTTATACTAACTAATGCACCAGAACCTGTGGCTAACATTACTGATATTCCAAAGAATACACATGTTATAGGTATTACTATATTTATTGATGCTAATGCATCTGCATTTACATATCTTGAAACAAAAAATCCATCTATAGTTGTATAAAATGATAAAAATATCATTGTTGCAATAGACGGAAGTATATGTTTTAAAAATTGTGGATATGTCTGTTTTTTAATGAATAATTCTTCCACTTTACTATCCCTCCTAAAAAATTTTATGTATAATATTTAACATTACTTGATATTATTAATTATTAAGGATATAGTAACTATACTGTCAATAATAAAATTTTAGAATTCTTGTAGGTGACGATATGAATGTAAAATTTACAGTTGGAGAATTTGCTAAACTCCATGGATTAAAAAAACAAACTTTAATTTATTACGATAATATAGATTTATTTAAACCAAATATAATTGATAAAAATAATGGATATAGATATTATACTTCTGATCAGTTAGAAGTTTTTGATAGTATCTTAATGCTTCGAGAAATTGGTGTTCCTATAAAAGAAATTAAAAATTTTTTAGATGGACGTGATAGTATTAAAGCTATAAAATTGCTTAAAGACCAAAAGCAAAGATTAAATGAGCAAGTTAAAAATTTACAGAAAAATATAAAAAAGTTAGATAATAAAATTAAAACTATTGAAAAT
>CALESE010000153.1 GCA_937907205.1 uncultured Romboutsia sp.
TCCACATTTAGGACAAGTCCATTCTCTAAGTCCTAAGTTCTTTACTAATGGATTTAATATAACAGTTTTCAGAATAAAGATTATACATACAAATAAAGAAGGAGAAGAAAGACTACATAAAAACTTTTTAAAAGAAAAAGGATTATTTGATTAGTATTTCTTTTTTATTAATAATTAAAAATATATACAGAGTAAATTCGATTTTAAGGGGCTTTAAATTTTATTTTAATGTATTTATACCTTGCTATTTAAGTATATATTTTTAAATACATAAAAAAAAGAAGGTAGCCTTTAGTAGCTACCTTGTACGGTTTAGACCGAAAACGCATATAGTATATAATAAATATAATTTTTATTATAATATTTATGGTTATTATATAGATAAAGACTTGTCTTTTATAACATCTTTATTATTATTTATTTTCAAAGTATCGAAAAGATACTTTTTATTATCATCAGATATATTTATACAATTTTCTTCCTCGATGAATTTATATATATGCTCCCTTAAATTACGATCAGAACCATCTCCAATATATATTTTACCAGTATAAAATCTATCAGTACATTCTTTGTTATAATGCAATTCAAATGAAGTTTTATAATAATCTACATTATAATTTTTGTCGGATTCTTTTCTAGCAAAATGTAAATCTGTTAAAATTTCAATTAATTCATTTGCATCTTCAAATTCATATATTGAGTTTTTTTCTATACGATTATCCTCTGACAATAAAAATTTAGTATATATTTTTTTTTCAGGCTCAATTACATCTGCAACATTTATATCTTGTGTACTTGATTTTTTATTTTTCATATTTTTTTCAATATATATATCGTTAAATAGACTATTTTCAATAATAGAAATAAATTCACTAGAAGTATCTTTTATTTCATTAAGTAGTTTTTTCTTTTCTTTAATATCAGTATTTTTAGAGTAATGGTTTAAGTATTGTAAAGAGTAATCACTTGTATCTATACCAAAATATGAACATATAGAATAAGCAACCATTTCAGCTTGAAACTCTCTTTCAGATTTTGAATATTTATGTATAGTAGTAGCCGTATGTAGTTTTGCATGGGCTAATTCATGTAATAGTGTTTTTACATTTTGTACTTGGCTATTACGAGGGTTTAGAGCGACTTCCTTTGTCAAAGTATAACTAACACCCTTTGCAGTACCCAATTCCTCCTTAGGATGGATTATATTAACTCCTATAGTGTTTGCTACATTCTCCATAGCTTTATACATTTTGTCATAATCCGATATTTCACCATCAATCCATTTATTTGGGAATAATTTAGGTAAATCTTCGGCAGTTGCATTAGTTTGGCTAACATCAAAAACATATCCCTTCTTATAAGACATAGTTGTTGGAGCATCTTTTAATATTCCTTTTTTTAATTTTTCTTTTTCCTCTTTAGTAGCAAAATAAACTCTTTTAATATTTCCTTCTTCATCATAGAAATTTTTGATAGGTGTAGGAGTTAAAATTTGAATCCCTTTTTCACCTTTATTTACTGTAAATCCATTATCTTTCCAAAATTTAAATGAGCCAATAGCGATTGCTCCAGGAAATTGTTCTTCTATTTTTGAACAGTTACCAATAGAATAATTATGAAATTTAGATATAAACTTTAGTAACTCTTTCATATCTTTTTCACTTTCAAAATAACTATTTAACTTATCATTTGTAGCTTTTATTATATCATTTACTGTTTTCCTAGTATTTTCCTTTTGATATTCTTTTTTAGTTCTTTCTATTTGCTTAGAATAGTTATTATTTATAGTTTCTTTAGCATTTGAAAAAGAATCAATATTATCAACCTCGAATATTTCAATATCAAAAGTTTCTGATATATTTTTAAGAAAATGTAATTGTTTTTCTTTAAAGTTATTAGAAAAAGTTACTCCAAAATCCTTTAAAATTTCATTATTAAAATTATCAGTTACAATTTGCATAGCACAAATTGTTCTAGTAAATTTCTCATCATTGCTATAAAACATTAAAGTTTGTAATACATCCATTTTTTCATTAAGCACTTCTAATTTTTTATCTAATTCTAAAAAAGATAAGTCATTTTTGCATAAAAAATTAACTGTAGATACAACATCATTTACAGTTTCATTTATTCGTTTAGTATTTAGTTTTATACTCATAGAATCTTCTCCAATCTAAATTTTTTCAAATTAAAAAGAGATATAGAAATTAATCTATATCTCAAAAAATAAGTTTAAAACTCAATGGATTATGTTATAATATAAATATAAAAGGAGCTGAAATCTATTTGCACTAGAATGATGTTCCCATTAAAAAGATATTTAATAAGGGATTATTTTTTACGAAACTTGATTTTTATATCAAGTTCAAAGCCATTCTTTTGCACAGAGTGGCTTTTTAATTTGTCATATATGTAATTAGTCAATATACCTAAACATATTGTGCTAATAGCACCTATGACAATATTTTTCATTTGTTCCATACTTCTCACCTCCTTCCTGTAAAGAAGTAGGCTTTATATTTAGTATGGAAACACCACTCTATAGATTTCAATTCCTGTATTTATTATATCATATTCATATTGATAATACTATTTTTTATACTCATAGAATCTTCTCCAATCTTTATATTTTTTAAATTAAAAAGAGATATAGAAATTAATCTATATCTCAAAAAATAAGTTTAAAACTCAATGGATTATGTTATAATATAAGTATAAAAGAAACTGAAATCTATTTGGTCGTAGAGTGATGTTTCTAACAATTATAATTTATTAGAATTTTCTCTTCTTAATGTTTAAATTAAATTTATTCAATTTAATATTAAGTTCAAAGCTACTCTTAGTTTTCGACGACGCGGAGTGGCTTTTTAATTTGTCAGATATGTAATTAGTCAATAGACCCAGACATATTGTGCCAATAGCACTTATTACACAGACAATTATCTTTAGCTCCATACTTTCTCACCTCCTTCCTGTAAAGAAGTAAGTAAGTTTTATTGTATGAAACACCACTCTATAGATTTCAGTTTCTATATTTATTATATCATATACAGGTTCATACTACTACGTTTTATAATAATAACATATATTATTTTATATTATAGTTTTCTTTTCTTTATCATAGAAAACATATAAAGTTTCACCATCTTCACATAAGTTTTTATATACTTCTATCATTTCTTCATTTGCATCAATTACAATACTTTCATGTGTGAAAATATCCTTAATTATTATACACTCTTCTCCAAAATCATAAATATAGGCTTTGTTCTTTTCACTTGTTATAAAACATTCTTCACTCTTCATTTTTTTACTCCTTTTAAATTATATTTTTTATACTATAGATAATATTATATCATTATTTTTATTAATAAATTTAAATACAAAATTTAAACTTTTATAATTCAATACCATTATCTATTTTTCTTTGAAGTTGTTCATAATAACTCATATTTTTATAACTATCTAAGTCATTAGACATTGCTTTTTTTATTTTATTTAAATCTGATTTTGAAAAGTTTATTTTTAAATTAAATCCTTTACTTTTATTATTTTCATACTTTTTTAGTTCTTCTTCTCTAACATAATCTTTTATTTCTTTTAAGATTGTGTTTCCCATTCTTTTATATAATTCATCTATTTTATTTTGTTTATAGTCTTTATATTTTTTCCTAGAACCGACACCATAAATTTCTTTAAATATTTCTTCTTGCTTGTCTAAGTTTTTTATAAATGTATCAAATTCATCTTTCTTATAAGTATTAATATAATGCTTCGTCATTTGATCAATATACATATTTGATTTACTCATAGTATTATATTCATAGTGCCAATGTCTTTTATCTTTAGGCAAATTCTTAACTGCTTTTAATAATAATTTTTTCATTTTTTTATCATTAAATGATGAAAAATCTTTTTTAGGTTTAATTATATCTTCTCTTATATTTTTATTTATTTCTTTATATAATTCTTTATCATTAAGTAATTCATTTGCAAATATACTTTTCATATTATCTAAAGTTTTTTGAGTTCTTTTTCCTCTTTTAGTTGTAGGATTTGGTTCACAGATAGCAACATGAATATGAATGTTATCTGTATTATAATGTATAGCACCATTCCATATGCAACTATCTTTTAATCCATCTTTTTCTAAAATATAGTTAGTTGATTTTCTTACTGCTCTCTTAATTTTTTCCTCATCTAACTCTTTAGTTATAGGGTTGTATAGTCCTTGTTTTATCAACCAATGATTATCAAAACTATATACATCTTGCCACATTATACTTTTATTTTCTTGTGCTTTAGCAAATAGCTTTTTTGAATTTTCTTTATCTTTTTCATTCATAAAGTCAACGTCATTGTTAAATAGTCCTGTAGTTTTAGTTGGATTTCCCATATAGTCATTGTATAAAGAATATCTATTATAAGCATTATTTCTTATTGCTTCTTTTCTATCAATATAATCTATATATGAGTTGAACTCTTTGGCTGAACACTCAATAAATTTAGAGGAAACAATAATACCTGGAGTAGCCATTAATCTGCCCTATTATTTTTTATATATGCTTGTTTTAATATTCTTTCTTTTACATTTGCCTTAGAATTAGTCAATGCTCCATGAGGTTTAGATTTGCTATCAGGTATTAAACTAGGAAGTTGGTTATGTACATAAAGACCATTCATTAATTCTGTTATAACTTGAACTTCTTCATTAGTTTTATTTGAACTATGCTTTAAACTATTTAATTGAGGTTTGAGTATATCTGCTATCTTTTCAGCCATAAATTCATATAAATTTTTAACAGTTACATCATGTGCATTTTTATGTTCATCTAATATTATATTTAATGCTTCATTTCTTGACCTACATTTCTTTTCTTTCTTAATTTTATCAATATATTCAATATAATCGTTATCTAAATATAAACTTATCCTTTTCATATTTTAATACCTTTCTTAATCTATAAATTGTGATATATCTACTATATTTTCATCATAAAATATTTTAAAAATCCTATTATTAAAATCTAAAATACCAAGTGATTTTTCTAACATATATTTATACTTTTCATCAACTAATTTTAATGAATTTGAATAAGTAAGTTGCCTTAAATATATATTTAAAAATTCATTTCTTGATAAATTTCTAGCATTTGAAATAGAATCAACTTTATTTAAAACATAAATTGGAACATCTCTAATAAGCAAATCTTTTGTATCAAATTTATTTATATCTTTATGATTAACATAAGATAATTTATTTTCTAAAATTGATTTTTTATGAGGATAATCTACAACTAAATTGTAGGCATCCTCACCATCAATTATATATTCATCCATAAATGCTCCAAGCATTTTTGTATTTAAAGTTATTGCTTCAACTAATGAATTACATAAATCTTTATACTCTTTTTCTTTGTCATCTATTTCATTTTTAAAAGCAATTTTTTCTAATTCTTCTCTTAAAAATTCTTCTCTACTTAATCCTTTTTCTTTTGCTTTTTGATTTAATTTATTTGAAGTATTTGAGTTTATATCTCTAATTAAAATATTCATTTTTATAATTCCTTTCTATTAAATTTAGATTTTAATATAATTTTTTTGTCGCCTTCTTATACAGAAAGCTCTGAGCATTTTTATTTCAATCCTTCAATAAAAATAATTTAAAATTGAAGTTTTTTTATTTTCGTGCCTCAATAAAAAAAGAGCATAAGGAGTTTTTGATATCATCATAGATGATATGCTAGGCAAAGCCTAGCAATACTCTTATTTCTCTATAAAAAATAGTGCTATCATAAAAATCTTAAAAAACACCAAAAAAACACCAAAATAAAATTGATATTTTTTAAATATTTTTCTTAGATTTTTCAGAGAAAATTTTAATTTTTTCTTTTAATTCTTTTACTAATTTTGAATTATCTTCGATAAATTTTTTAGAGTTACTTATAACATTTTCTAGCTTATTTATGTTACTATCTGTTAAGTTTTGTTCACTTTCAGTTTGATATTTTTTATCGCCTTCTAGTTCAGAAATTTTAATTTTTGCATCATTTATTTTTTCATTTTCTGAATTTATTTTTTTATTTATTTCATCAATTTGTGTGTTAAGATTTTTAATTTCTAAGCTCATTATTTCATCAAAATATTTATTACTAGACTTCTCATTCATTAAAGAATTTATCTTTATATCATTAATATCAGAATAAATTCTTATTATAGAAATCAAAGTATCATTTGTATTTAAAGTTGTATCTAAATCATTTTCATAAGATAAATTATTATTCTCTTTATATCCTAAAGATAAAGAAAGCACCTTCCATTTTTTAGGGACTTTTGCAAAGATAACATAATAATCTTTATCAATTTTTTTGTATCTAGTTTGAATTAATTCTTTTGGATTATTTTGTTCTCTAAGTTGAAAATCCAACTCTTTTCCATCAAAATTTGTTTGGTCATTTACATAAATTATGAACTCAACTTCTTTAGAGAAATTGTTATATTTTCGACTTAATATCTTAGCACTAAGATTATTTGATTTTTGAATTTCATTTAAATTTGTACTTCTAATTTCAATATTTTTATTAAATAATTTGTTTGAATTAGTAAAAAATAGAAATCCAATAATCGAAATAAATGCTATAGAATAATAAAAAAATGAAGTATTATTTTTTAATTTATCTAATAAATTTTCTATTAATCTTTTTAATTTTTGCATTATAAAAAATCACTCCTTAAAACAATCTAAAAAGGTATTTCCCCTTCAACTAAACTCATATCACAAGGTATAAAACCTAAACCATCTTCAGTATAGTTTTTAGGGTAATCTAAAAACTCAATTCTATCTGCAATAACTTTTTGAACCTTTTTAGTTTTATTGTTATCATCTTTCCAAATATCAGATTTTAGTCTACCAATAACATTAATTAAACGACCTTTTTCTAAATTATTTACAACAGTTTCAGCTAAATTTTTGAAGCAATATATAGTTATAAATTCTTTATTATTTTCTTTATCTTTTGAATAAATATTAGTAATAGCAATATCAAATTCAGCTATAGGAATACCACTTCCTGCGATATATTTTAGTTTTGGTTCTTTAGATAATCTACCTGTTAAAAGTACAAGATTCATATTTTTTTCCTTTCAAAATTTATTTTTATTTGTATAAAAAAGAACTACAAAAAGTAGTTCTTTTTTTGACCTCTTATTTTCGATTTTAAGGCGTTTTATTTTTAATTTGGATATATATATCATTTAATTTTTTATAAAAATACAGTTAATACTTTTGTATTAAATATATTAATTCATATATTATTAAATTCTAATTTAAAATTGACATAATCACCATTTAAACTCATAACAACAGTTGCATCATATGTACCTGATCCATCTTTCTTTTTAAATCCTTTTACATTAGCTTTTTCTTTTGATAATAAAGATTTTGCTATTGTTTTTGTTATTTTTTTGCCTTTATCCTCAAAGAATTTATTATTTTTCCATAATGCAAAATTACATTTTGTTTCTTCTTTAAAGCCTTCACAGTAGAATGATTTCTCACTTTCATATACATTTTTTCCACATTTAGGACACTTTCCTATAACTTCTTTTTCTATTTTTGGAGTTTCTATTTTTTCAACTTCAATTTGTTTTGCATTATTTATCATTCTTGATAAATCAATACTAAAAAACTCTAAGGCTTCTTCCTTAGAGATTTCATTTTTATATACTTGTTTTAATATTTTTTGAAGTTCAACAGTCTTTTCTTTATATAAATTTATATCTAACTTATTTAAAGTATTTATTAGATTAATTCCTAAATTATCTATATAAAAAGTTCCTTTATTTTCTTTTATATATCCAAGTTTTATAGCCTTTTCTATTATAGATGCTCTTGTAGCAACAGTACCAATTTCACATCCACTTAACATCAAATTATATTCTTCATCTTCGCTCATTTCAGACTTTCTAAATGGATTTTTAAGGTAGTTATTAAGTTCTTCTAATGTAATATGCTTAGGAGGTTGGGTTATCTTGTCAGAAACTAAAATATTAGATTTTAATTCTTCACCAATTTCAAATTTAGGTATAGATTTTTCTTTTAAATCATTTTCATATTTTAAGTATCCTAATGACTTTATTACAGTCCCTTTTAAGTTAAACTCAAGACTTCCTAGTTTAAATATTATTTTTGTTTCTTCTAAAATTGTATCTTCAATTAAGAAATTTGAAATAAATCTATTCTTAATTATGTTATATACTTCAAGCTCTTTTTCTTTTAAATCAGTAGGTATTTTAGTAGTTGGAGTTATAGCACTATGGCTCTCAACTTTTGCTGTATCAAATATAGATTTCTTATTTTTCATTTCTAAAATATTATCAGTATCTATTGCATTAATAATTTTTTGTATTTTATTTTTTTCTGCATCTGCAAGATACTCTGTATTAGTTCTAGGATATGTAACATATCCTTTTTCATATAAACTTTGAATTATTTTTAAACTATCATTTGCACTTAATTTAAGCTCTTTTGATAATTTATTTTGAAGTTTATCAAGAGAAAATAATTTCTTAGGTTGCTTTTTAACTTCTTTAATCTGAATATCTTTTACTATTATTTTTTCATTATTTAATGTATCAGTTGCTCTAATACACTCTTCCTTAGTATTAAACTTTAAATCATCTATACTAAATTTAATTGTATTATTATCTTTTTCAAAACTAACCTCACCTTGATAATATTTTTTAGGAACGAAATTATTTATTTCCATATCTCTACTATGAATTACTTCAACTATAGGAATTAAAACTCTTCCAACAGGAAGGGTTTTATATGTTTTACAAGTTAATAGTCTAGTTAAATTTATTCCATAAATCCAATCTACACAAGTTCTAACAAATCCTTCATCATACAATGAATTATACTTGCTAGAATCTTCTAAGTTGTTTAAAGCATATCTTATAGTTTCATAAGTTTGCTCGGGCAACCAAAGCCTTTTTATAGGCTTTATTTGCCCTTCTAAGGCATTATTTATTATAAGCCGACCTATGACTTCGCCTTCTCTGTCTGCATCCCCACAGTTGATTATATTATCTACATCTAATCTATTAACTAATTTCTTTATTATTTCAAATTGCTTTTTTGCTCCTATATCATCAATTAATTTAAATAAAAACTCTTTAGGTATAAATGGAAGTTCATCTAAGTTCCAAATGCTTTTTTCTCTATTAAAATAGTCATCTAAAGAATATAGCTGAAATAGATGACCAAATCCAAATGTTACTATATAATTTTCATTTTCAAAATATCCATCATGCTTTTTAAAATTTCCTCCTATAGCTTGTACTATAGTCATTGCCAAAGAAGGTTTTTCTGCTATGATTACTTTTTTCATTGTTATATATCCTCTCTTTTCAAACTAAAAAATACAGTCTAGTTATTTAGACTGTATTTTTATAATTAATTATTTTCAACAACTCTTCTAATATTTCCATTGAATACTTTTTTCCAATACGGACTGCTTAAATCATCTATCCAAACGCCCTTTGATGTTCCACAATGTAGGAATTTATTATTACCTAAATATATACCTACATGACCATTATATTTATATGTATTGAAGAAAATAATATCCCCTCTTACCATTTCACTAGAATTAACTTTTCTTCCAACCTTTGCTAAACTATCAGTTACAACAACTCTATAATCTCCTAAATTTAATCCAGCACTAGCAAAGCACCAATGAACAAACGAACTACAATCGAATCTTCTATTTGCTATATCAGAAGTATTACGACCACCACCCCATACATAGGGTGATTTACCTACTAATTCACTTCCTACTTTTATAGCCTTTTCTATTATTTCATTATTTCCTACAACTCCACCACCTAAAGGCATATCTAATCCTGTATTTCTAAACTCTATAGCATATTTAAACACTTTATTGGGATAATCAAACTTTGCATTATCTAAATCTACATTCATACCATATCTCGGACCACCATTGTAACAAGCGAATATTCGTCTTAGTGTTTCTCTAAAATCAGAATCAGTTTCACTAGCAGACCAATTTATTAATTTCATATTTTCACTACTATTATAGTCTAGTTTAGATACTTTCTTTTGTTGTTTTAGTACATAATTTGCATAATATCTTATTTCATATGAACCACCAATTATTTGAGCCCTTACATCTTTTAGGTATATATTCCACATTTCTTCACTACTTGAAAAACTATAACCACAATTTTTATAAATGTTGCCTAATCCTAAATTAATAAGATATGCCCATAAGTCTTTTCCAGAACCCGAATCATATTTTTGCACTTGCATAATACCATATGCTCCACCATATGAAGTTGATGGATTAAAATTACTTTCTTGTTTTGAAATCGCTGCTAAAACCCAATTAGGAATACCGTATATTTCAGATGCTTCATTGTAGTATGGAATATACTCACTAGGAACACCGTTTAAAGTTGCATTTAAAGGAATATCAAAACTACTTTTATGTTTTGCTCCGATAATAGTTATTGCAATAGTTGATACTAAAAAAAGAGTAAGAAACGTAGAAAGATTTATAGATAATATATATTTAATAAATCTTTTTACATCCTTAACTCTTTTATATCCATTATATAGTTGTTTTACTTCTTGCATATTAAATATTCTCTAGTGATAATTGACCTATTTTCCAAGTTCCATTATCATTAATTAATAATATTTTATATTTAGTCATTATATTGTAATCAGTTAATGTTCCGTTTTCATCAGTCCAATTAGACCAAGCATTAGCAGTCCACATAACAGAAGTATCATCTATAACTTTAAAATCAACTATAGTCATATCTTCTATAGTTCTATATACATATCCATTTTTAGGCATTTCTTCTTCAACTTTAATATTTTCTTGTAAATCTAAATATAAAGGCTCTACAATAATATTTTTTATAGGATTTAAACGTTCTATATTATTATCTTTAGATATAAGATGATATGCTTTTACAAACTTTTCAACTTTTTTATAAGTATCTTCTTTTACTTTATCTTCATCTTTTAAATTATGTTCAATTTTATTGATTACATCATCCCTTTTTATGTGTAAATCATTATACTCATTACTTGTATCTTTTTTATTATTTAAGAAAAAAATTGAAAATAAAAAGAACATAACTACTAATATTGAAAATAGTAATAATGTTCTTTTTCTATTATTATTCATATTTAACCTCCTATGCTCCACCTTTAAATAGTTCAAGTTCTTCTTCTGACACATCAATGTTAAATGATATGTTTCCAAATCCATTTATGCAAAGAATACAATCACCCATTTTTAAACTTGGAACAGTTGATAATTCACTTTCTGAAAGTTGATTATCAAATACATCTTTTAATATATTTTTTACTGCACTATCTTGTTGCATTACAAACTTATATTGAGTTAATCCAAACATATTTTTTAATTTAAGTAACATTTCACTATCTATATTTGAAGGTGCTATATCTAATATGCTTTGAGTTGCAAAGATTAAACTACCAAAATACTTTCTTGCTTCTTTTTGGAATGAAATTAAGTAATCAACTGCTGTTGGATTATCAGTATTTATTATTTTATGTGCTTCATCTATAAGGATTAAATATTTAGCACAATGATTATATAGTTTTTCTTTACTATCAAATGCTTTCTTCTCTTTAATTCCTTGAACAAGAGCATTATTCCAAAGCATAGTTAATATATTATATATTTGTGCATTGAATATACGTTTTTCTAATTGAGTTAAATATCTAAGATTAAATGATAATACTTTCTCATTAGAAAAATCATCTATTGTTGAATGTCCATCAAATAATTTTGGGTATGTAGTTACTAAATTTTCTATGTTTAACTGAATGCTATCTAGTCTATTTTTACGACTATCAGATAATTTAGGATTGAATATACCATTTTCTATATCTAAATATAATATTGAGTTTATATATTTTAAGAAATCACTCATAGTTGGATATTCTTCTGCTTTATATTCTGTAGCCTTTTCTTTATCTATCTTAAAATAAATATAAAAATCATTTAAAATCTTATTAAATTCTATTTCTTCATCACTAGAGCAATTAGAATTGATGAATTTATACATTGTTGTTAATTTAGATAAATGAGTAGTGTAAGAACCTTCATTATTAACCTCGTTTGTATTTTCATCAATAACAGTAGCAAATACTTGTAGAGGATTTATAATACCACTTGTACCATCTAAAGATATACTTTTACCACCTAATTCATGGATTAAATCTTTAAATTCACCAACAACATCAAGAACTCTTATTGTATTTCCAACTATCGCATTATCAAGAACTAATTTTTTTAATAATGTAGATTTACCACTACCCATCATACCTAAAACAAGAGCATTATATGACTTTCTAACCTCATTTTTAGTAAATATATCAAATAAAACATTACCACCCGTTCTTGTAGTACCTAAATATACTCCTGTTGGATCGCTTAAACTTGTGAAATGAAAAGGATAGCCACCCGAAAGAGATATAGAAGGAAGAGCCTTTCCATGCCTTTTATTAACTAATTCAAGTTGGTTTGAATAACCCATAAATAAAGATTGCCACTCATACTCTTGTTCATTTAAGCATATTGTAGCACCAAATCCCAATCCTTCTAATTCTTCTCTTAACTCTTTTACTTTTATATCTAAATCATGCCTAGTCTTGGCAGATAAATAATATCTTATATGTATTAACTTTACGACTTCACCCGAGTTAGTTATTTCCTCAACCAATGAATGAAGTTTTCCATATGTACTTTGTGCTTCAATTATATTTACTTCGTTTGTTTCTTCTCTAACTCTGCTTTTTTGTTCTACCATAGATTTATTAATCTTTTTAAGAGCAGTTTTCTTATTCTCTGTAGATATATCTATGCTTACAATAGAATTAGTTATATTAGTTAGTTGTGCTAACCAAAATTCATTTACTTGTTGTTTATAATCGTATAGATGTAAAACTGTTTCGTATCCATCACCTTTTTGTATAACTCTTTCATCAAATTTAATTCCACCACTAGGCTGAATTTTAGTTAAAAGATATGGATTATACTCTTCATATTCAAAATCTTTTGATTTCAATTAAATCACCTCTTTTTATATTTATTTGCAAAAAATTTCATCTGACTATATAATACTCAATAGGAACTTCAATTTATAGAGTGGTGTTTCCATACTAAAGAAAAATCACCTACTTTCATAAGAAAGGAGGTGAAATTATGGAAGTATTAGTTTTTATTTTTAGTCAATCTATAAGTTATCTAGTGGGTATTCTTTCAGGATTATCAACTAATTATATAGATAGAAAAATAAAAAAGCCACTCTCTGCAAAGAGTGACTTAGAAATTAATTTTAAATCAAAACTATTTGAAATTAAAGTTAATTTAAAAAAATATCGAATCTAATTTCGGAAACATCACTCTAAGGCAAAATAGATTGAAGTTCCTTTTATAATCTTATTATAAACTAAAATATGAATATAATTCAATATAAATATATTTACTTTTATATCTTAGAATTTTGATTATTCAGATTAAATAATATTTTTAATTTTTTGTCAAGTTCTATTTTATTTATATTAATATTTTTATTTGATAATCTAAATACTGAACCTCCCACGACTAAAGTCGCGGGGTTCCTGCTTCACAGAATTTTGCATATTTTAAATACGTCTTACTAATTCTCCACAGGCTATCCCCGTAGTTCCTACGGTTCTTGCATATGCTATCTATCTTAAACTGTTATCAGTCTTAGTCCTTCATTTAATATATTTATACTTGCATTTATATCTCTATCGTGATGTGTATTACAATAAGGACAAATCCATTCTCTTATAATTAAGTTTTTGACTTCCTCATTTTTATAACCACATGCATTACATAATTGTGAACTTGCAAAAAATTTATCTACTTTTACAACTTTTCTGCCATACCAATTAGATTTGTATTCTAATTGACGAGCAAACTCTGACCATGAAACATCTGCAATAGAACGAGATAATTTACTATTTCTAATCATGTTCTTAACTTGTAAATTTTCTATGCAAATAATATCATTTTCTTTGATTATTTTAGTAGATAACTTTTGTAGAAAATCCTTTCTTTGATTAGCTATACTTTCTTGAAGTTTTGCTACTTTTAATCTTGCTTTATTTCTATTTGAACTACCAATTGTTTTTCTTGATAATTCTTTTTGTAATTTAGCAAGTTTATTCAACGACTTTTTAAAGTACTTAGGATTTTCTATAAATTCTCCATCACTTGAAATACAAAATTCTTTAATTCCTAAATCTAAACCTATCGAATTGTTAGTATTCTTTAATGGCTTAATATCTATATCAGTACAACATAGTGATACATAATATTTACCACTTGGATCTTGAGATATAGTGGCATTAATTATTCTGCCTTGAGGTATTTGCTTATCTCTTATTTTAACCATACCAAGTTTAGGTAATTTTATATATCTACCACAATACTGGATATTTCCATTTGTAAAATTAGTTCTATATGAAAATCTATTAGTTTTCTTAGATTTAAATTTAGGAAATCCTGAGTTTTCTTTAAAAAATTTTTTATATGCATTTTCTAAATCTTTTAAGGCGTTTTGTAGTGAAAATTTATCAGGTTCTTTAAGCCATTCTAATTCTTTTTTTAAGTTAGTTAAATCAGAACTACATTGCTTATAAGTAAAAGTTTCTTTATTATTTTTATAAACTTCTATTCTTTTAGCAAGATATCTATTATATACAAATCTACAACAACCAAAGGTTTTGTTAATTAACTCTTGTTGTTTTTTATTTGGATATATTCTAAATTTATAAGCTTTTTCCACTACTACCACCTCACTATACTTGTTTTTTTTGATTTTGAATATACTTTCTTATCTGTTCTTCTGTATTCTCTGATACAGTAGCAACAAAATAACTAGGACTCCATAAGTGTCCTCCCCATAATTTCTTTTTTAATTGTTCCCCATGTTTCTTCATTAATAACCTTGCTGATACACCCTTTAATGCTTTTATCATATCTGGTATATAATGTTGTGGTGAACAATTTATTAGTAAATGTATGTGATCTTTATCTCCATTACACTCTAATATTTGAAATTTATTATCTTCAGCTATTTTGTTTAACATATTAATTAAGTCTTCTTCAATTTCATTTGTTAATATTTGATGTCTATATTTTACACACCATACTATATGATATTGTATTGAATAAACATACCCTCTACCATGAGTTACTTCCATTTTTTATCACCCATAATTACATTAACATATGTAATATATTAAAACAAGTATTTATAAGGTTTTTATATTTATATCTTAATAACATATGTAAGAACAGTAAATTCTTAACTTTTATCGTTTTTGAGGTTGTCGTTCACATAAGGTCGCTACTCCCTATGCAGTTCTTTTATGAACTTCTTACATTTTCATGTAAGCACAGACTATATCTTATCCTTCGGCATTATCCGCTAAGGTCTACCCACTTCCACTACCAATCGCTTGTAGTGTACTTCCCTCAAGAGGAATAGTCGTTGAAGTTTCTCCTATTCGGAGCTTACCTGCTGATTGCCCATTATTGTAGCACTTAGGATTTAACCTTATGCCATCTAACCAATTTTTTCTACTTTCGTAACATTCACACTTAGGTTTATTTCATCCTTATGTTTTAGTTTGGTTAGCTTTAGGGGTTTCCAGCAATTCAAGTAGTATTGGATAGGTTTTATCCTATCTCTACATATAAGTTTCCTTATATGCTGACTATCTTAGCTACTAACTCATGACTAAAGTCACAAGTGTGCGTAGCTATTTTTAATCAAAATCTATTATTCCTTTTCTATCATTACTCCTATTATTATCAAATCTTATCTCTCTTAATTTAGATAGATTTTGTATTGGTGAAAAATCTGATACAGGAGAATACGATATATTAATAACTTCTAAGTTGATTGCATATTCTAATCCTTCTAAACTACTTGGTTGAAATCCACTATCTTGTTTTCTCAATTCTGTTAATCGCTCCATTTCACCAACTGTTATATCTCCATAGATAGGTCTATTCCTATCCAATGTCTCATTTATAAGTTTTTTTAAATATTTGTCTTTTATATTTACTACCTTACTTTTATTAGAATTATCAAGAATTTTAGTTTCTTTTTTTGTATTCTTTTCACTACTTATTACTTCTTTATTTATATTTTCTTTAATTGCTGAATCTGCAAAAATAGCAATATCCGATATTTGTGTTACTGCTACTGAACAAGCAATAACTGTACTAGCAAGTTTTTTCTTCATAGTTTATACCTCCAAAATTTTAATTTTCTTAACTACTACTTAATAAATTTAAATATAAAAGTCCACTAAGACTTAATAAAGTTATTAGAAATGCTATTATCATGTTACATCCTTCCTCATATTTATTTACAAAAAAAGGCTACTAACTTTTATAGTCAGTAGCCTTTTAAAATCATTTTAAGTATCTTATTTCATTATCGCTATGTGTCTATCATCCCACAAATTACCTTTTATTTTCATCTTATCATTTAAAGTAACACTTAACATACCTGTTGGTGTCCATACATCTAATATTTCAGCATTTACAATATAGTCAAGGTCATCTTTATACCATATTGGTGTGAAATGAGTTCTAGTGCTATATGGAGAATATTTATTTTTCTTAAATTCAAATTCTGACTTTAAACCATTATTTTTTCTCTTTTCTAATAATCTATTATAAGTTTTATACTTAAATTCTGAAAATGTAGTATTTACATTTTGAGCTGATGTTACATCAGAACTTGAACCATTATGATTTACATTAGTTGATACCTTTAAATCTACACCATAACCACTTTTCATTTCATATTCATTTCCTATTTTCTTATATGTTGGATTATGACTATCTGGAATTAAGTCCATATTAGCTGATAAACTGGCTGAATATGTAGTCTTGCTATACTGCCAATATCCTCTATCAACCCATTCTCCATGAGAAACACCATTCTCATCTACACCATAATCTATCCATACCATGTTAGGTTTCCATTTACAATTCCATTTACTCCAACTTGTTGATGTATTATTAACTTGGCTTGGTAGATAAGGCATTACAAATCTATCATTTCTATCATCTGCAACAGGATCTGGTGGTGTTATTTCTTTTATATCAGAAACAACTGCTTTAATATTTGAACTAGATATATCGCCACCACTTATACTAACTTTTATATTTACCGTTTGAGGTGTTTTTGGGGTATGCCATTTCACCCAAACTAACTGACTTGAACCACTCGGTATAACTATATTAGAAACAGTATGTTTATTTCCTAAAATATCGAATGTTACCTTTATTGGATTGTCGGGAGTTACATCACTCTTAGAAGATATTTTTATAGAAGAAATAACATCTGTATCAGTTCTATACTGATAGTCAGCTCTTTCAATATCTATATCGGGTATTATTGGAGTGTCGGGTTTTGGATTAGTTGGAGTATCTGTAGATGCTCCATTAAATCTAACTATTCCTAATCCTAACTGTTCTTTTATTATATTATCTTTTACAGGCTTATTAGTGGCTCCTTTGTATGCTGGGAACCCTAAATCTGATACCTCTAAAAACATTGAAAATGGTAATGACCTATGAGATATACTATTAAAATACTTTCTAATATCTCCACTTGTTTTTTCATTGTATAAAGCAGTTTCATGTGCAGTCATTGCCCATCTATTACCACGATAAGTTATATAAATTATAGGCTCTAATAATATTTTATATTGACCATTAATAAGTGTTTCATATGGTATCGCTGACTTTTCAGCTATTCTTCTAACTGTCCATTCAGAAGTAAAATATTTCTTTATAGCTTGTATATCATTCCCTTTATCACTTACTATTGTTGGCATCTTTATATCTGGAATTGAAGATTTATATTTATTAACTTTAGGTGCTAAATTAACCCCATTTTTATATTGAATTTTACTAACCTTACCAAAGTCATATTTTATATCACTTCTATTTTTATTTGAAAAATCTATTGGAGTTCTAACAACTGTATTAGTTTTTGTGTCAACTATACTTATACGAACACCATCATCACCCATTCTCCATTTATTTTGAGATGTCCCACTTCCAGTAGTTCCACCTCCACCTCCACTATCAACATTTCCATTTCCTGCGGCAAATACTGATATACTTAATGTAAATATTGACAATATTATATAGTAATCGAACTTTAAAATGAATGTATAAGTATATTTAAAACTACTATAATTTATAGTATTGAAATATAAAAATTACTAACTTTTCTAAGTACGATTACTATAAATATAATTGATATTGTTTTTTTCAAATAAAATCACTCCTTTGCTTTAATATAAAAAAAGAACATGATTTAATCATGCTCTTTTTCAATCCTTTTGAGTATTATTCTACATATCCCCAACTTGATTATCTATACTTCCTTCACCACTAGCTGTATCACTCGAACTTCCATTTCCAACTTCTATTTCATCATCAGAAAATCCTGGTATACTTCCACCACTTGGCTTTGACGGTTCTTCTTGTGGCTTAACAGTTGTTACAGGTGGCTTACTACTTGGCTTGTTATTTGTATTATTTGTTGAACTTTGAGTATTATTTTTATTAGGCTTTGAATTAGAACTACTACTTGTCCCTTGACTTGGCTTAGTTGTAGTTGTTGGTTTACTACTAGAATTATTATTTTCACTATTTGTTGTACTATTATTAGAACTATTTGTATTTGATGAACTTGTGTTAGTAGTGTTGCTACTTACATTTTTATCATCACTAGAAGATGTTTCTTTCTTATTTTCATCTTTTTTACTTTGTTCTTCTAAATTTTTTTCAATTAATGCTAATCTTTCTTGTTCTTCTTTTTCCTTTTTAGCTTTTTCTTCTGCTTCTTTCTTTGCTAATTGTTCTTGCTTTATTTTTTCTTGTTGTGCTAACTCTTTCTTTTTATGATTTATTCCAAATATACTTGCTCCAACTATAGTAACCCCTAATATACCAGCAACTATTATATTTCTTTTCTTTACATCCATATTAAATAATTTCTTCATATTATACACTCTCCCAAATATATTATTTTACTTCCTCAATATTTTCTTTTAACTTTTTTATAGTTATTACTCCATCACTATAAGTTAATTCTACGGTTCTATCTTCTTTATCTATCCCCATTTCTCTTAACCACTTAATCGGTAAAGATAATCTAGGAGATACACTTCCCGAACCACCATTTGGCATCATAACTTTCATTATTCTTCTATTTTTTTCTTCCATTACAACTATATTCCTTTTCTTTTTTATATATTAATTATATCAGAAATATGACGGTTTGGCAATGTTTTTTTACAAATTTTTCTATTTTTTTATTTATTAATATTTTGGGATATATCCTACTTTAGCACCTATTTTAGTTTTAACTTTATCTACATCATAAAATATGTTATATAATCTATCTAATTCAATATCAGAAGTTATTTCAACTATAAATTTTTCTTTGTTCTTATCAGTTGTAGGAGCTATTCTTGGATTATCTATTTTTAATTTTAAATTAGATAGTGTGTACTCAACTTTTCCATTACTTTTATATCTTTTTACATATTTATTACCTTCTTTTTCTACTCCTAATAAGTCTTTAAGTTGTTTATCTATATTAGATTTATCAATCTTTTCTTCCCACTTATCAGTATTGGAAATTTGATATGAAGCAAAGTAACCTTGTCTAGCATTTGGATATATTTCATTATAGTTTTCAGTTGCTATATCAGTAGCAATACTCTCTAGTGCATCTCTTGTTCCATTTAAGATTGTATTATTTCTTATATACTCTGAAACTGATGTAAATATAATAAGTAATATTAAAACTATTACAACTCCCCAAATAAGACCATTTCCATCATTACTTTTTAATGATTTTTTTATTTTATTTAGCATCATTTAAAATACACCTCACTAGAGCCTACTTCTGTAGCACTTATAGTAATTTCATTTTTTCCAAAAATAAAAAATCCTGTATCAATTTTTTTAGATACAGTTACTTTAATTGACTCATTTAAATTTACTTTATTTGTTCCACTAATATATTTCGTGTCCCATTTTACAGAATCAACATCTACTAATGTTTTCTTTAATTCATTTATCTTATTATTTACACTTGTTCCAATTTCTCCTCTTATTTCTGCTTCTCTCATTATTTCACTTGCAAACTTACCTAATTCATATTTCAAAGTAAAAACAGGGTAATATGTTAATGCAAATACAACAACTACAAGCGATAAGATTATCCCTATTATATGACCAATATAGGCTTCGCCCCTATTATCTTTTAATACTTTTTTTATCATAGCCCTATCCTTTCTCTGCAAAGAAAAAAGAGTATCTCTACTCTTCTTGTTCTATACTATATTTTAATTTTGAAACTTCATATATTATCGCTATTCTAAAATCAAAAACTTCACATATTTTATTTTTTGTATGTGTACTATACCAATTTAAACCATCCGTATACATATGTTTATATAGCTTATTTATATTATGTACTTCTTTTATTTTTATTTTCCCTTTTTTATTAAGAACTATTGATGACGATATAGAATGTATTCCATTATAAACATATGTTAAGTCTAATCCATTATAATAAATTCCCATATGATTGCATGGAAAAAATTTAAAATCATTTTTACTTAAATATTTTATTCCATTTGATTTACTTTTTATATTCCATGGAACTAAAATTATCGTATCATCTAAAATACTAATTTCTATATCTTCATAAGATATAATACTAACTCTTTCTCCATTTTCATCATATACATCAGATGGAAATATAATAGTTCTTGATAAATTTATAGGTTCATGTGGCTTTTTATATATTAATTCAGTTAACAAACTATACTGTAAATCTTTTTTTACAGTATTTAATATATAGTTTAATAATTCAACTTTTTCCTCTCTATTTTCATCTTTAATTATATTTCTAGCAAAATCCAAAGCATTATTAAATCCATATGAAACATTAGATTTTATCTCAATATTATTTTCTTTGATATTTTTCCTTTTTAATATATTGAAAAACATTATTATACTTATATCCTCCTTTATACTATAATATATCAATTATACTATAATATATTTTAGGTTCTAACAAATCATATGCTCTATATAACTCAATTATATTTTCAAGTACATCATACCAATTCTCTTTTAATATGCTTACTTTTATTTTTCCTAAATACTTAATTTGCTTCATGCTATATGCCATGAATATACATGACAATCTATCTTCATTGAATCTATTATATTTAACAAACTCAATCATTGTGAATGGCTTTATCTTTTTATACTCTTCAATGAAATTGAAAAATTCTTTTTTACATTCATCATTTGATGAATCATTATCTATACATTCTGAAATTCTAGTAATTAAAAATGAAATTTCTTCTTTTCTATGCATATAAAATCACCTCAAAAATACAAAAAGGACATTCTTTTATTGAATGTCCTTCTTAAAACATTTGACTTATACCCTTCATCATTTCATATCCTAGCACAGTAAAATATATCATAACCAAGCATCCCATCATCATTGCTGAATATACTTTTATTTTTGCAGGTCGTTTAAGTGCTTCTCTTCTTAATCTTTGATATTCTATACTTTTTAATTGATTTGCCAACATACTAAAATATATAGTTTCATTTGAGCCATTTAAAACACCTATAAGACCTCTTACTATCTCTGATAATGAATTACTTCCTATTCTAGTTTCAAATCGTCTTAGGGCTTCTTCATAAGAACCTGATGTCATATCTGCTATAGTTATTTCAAGTTCTTCACCTAAGCACGATTTAGAATTTTTTTGGTATCTTTCTAAAATCCCGAATACATCATGGTTATATTTTAATTCTTGCTCTATAGTTGATGCAAACCTTGGAAGTTCAATTTCAATTTTTTCTTTTCTTTTACCAATAAGCCTTTCGGCTCTTTTGTATTCAACCATATATACATTTATTGAAAATAACATTATAAAAATACCTAAAATCGGTAATACCATATAAAAAACTAAGCCTAATACAAGTGCTATACCAACTTTGATGTACACTTGGCTTAAATATGTTTCGGGAGATATTCTTATATCTGCTGATTTCAAAGTTGATTCTAGTTTTGACTTTTTGTATTCATCTATTTTTATATACTTAGATAATAAAATAGCATAATCTAATATTATTGTTTCTATGGTCTTAGTCGATTTTTTCTTACTTCTTCTATTTGCATCTAAAATCACTTTTGATGCTTTAATATTTGATACATTGAAAATATCAGCTAATATCATATAAAAACCAACTGATACTAATATAAAGAATATTATCATCATAATTTATCACTCTCCATCTAATATACTTGAATCTATTGGTTTTGTATGTTTCATAACGCCCATAAATGCAATAAATGTAATCACTACAACTATTGAAACTACAATTTTTCCTGGTGTTGAAAATACTAATGTATTAAACCAATCTTTGTTTGCAAAGTAAAGTATTGGAAAATTTATATATACTATGATTAACATTCCAAAAAACTCTTTAAGAGGTCTATATAGCTCATTGTTTATTTCAGCGCTAAGAGTTCTTAAATCAGATAATTTAGATACTATTGGACTAAGTATTACTCTTAACTCTCTATTACTCTGACAACTTATTACCGCATCCACCCATTCTTTGAATATATCATCATTTATCTTGTTTCTCATATCTTCTAATAGACTAATAGTATCAGAATTTATAAACTCTGATTGTATAACAAAACTTTCAAATATATTCTTTATAGGTGGCTTTATAAGTGGCAAATTCTCTTTTATTGATTGTACAATATCATTATTTCTTATATATGATGAAGTTATAGCTGATAAACTTGTTTCTAACTCCTCTGTGATTGCTTTTTTATACTCTATTGATGTCAACTTTATATATTGAAATGGTAAAGTAGCAAATCCTATAGCAAGTATCGGTATTAAGTAATAATTACTCATATATACAGATATATAGATACCTATAACCATAAAAACAACTGATAAAATACATATATTAGAAAACTTATCTTTTTTATTTGTTATTTCTAATATATCTTTACTTTCTTTTATAAGTTTAGAAAAGAAATTATCTTTTTTCTTAGATTCCATTTCTTTTACTTGTATTGCTATACTCTTATTTTTATTACCATTTTCAAGATATTTAAATATATTATTTATTAATTCTGTAGGTGAAATATCTAAATATATAAATACTCCACCAACAATAACAAAAAATGCAGTTAATGTTAGTACATTCACATTTGCACCTACTTTCTTTTTTATATCTAATAATTTTCTAAATCACTAAATGAAATACTATTTTAAAATTTTTTATATATAAAAAGAACTAACTATATTTTTTACCTAGTTAGCTCTACAATCTTTTAATTCATATTTAGCCCCACATTCTATACACTTACATTCTTTATTTTCGGGGTTTATAGAAACATATCTATATCTTGATTTACATTTTGGACATTTCTTATCACTCATAATTAATACTCCTTTCTTTTTCATATGCTCTTTTCCTACAAAATAAAAAATATTCCATAAGAACATTTTTTTATATATACTTTTCTTGCTTGTTTTAAGCAATACATACTCAATCCTATATTTAAAACTATTTTCAAAAATTAAACTATACATACTATCTTAACAACTTTTCCAACTCATTAAGAGGAATACCATTTTCTAATAATCTCTTTTGAGTTTGCTTTGATATATTATTTTCTTTTACAAATGATCCAACTATTTTTGTCTTTCCATTTTCTACTGATTGACTTTCTATTTTATATCTAAATAATGTACTTAGTTCTCTATCTCCGTTATCATGTATAATACATTCTTTTATTTCCATTACTTTTCTTGTATTATCTTCTAACTTTTTTATAAATACTACTATTGGAAATGCTTCGGTTACTAAGTTGTATAATGTTTTATCATTCATATCATACTTAGTCTTGCACAATGTAACCATTCTAGCATATGTGGCTTCACATGAGTTTGCATGAGTAGTTGTTACTACAGTATGTCCTGTTCTTGCCGCCTCTTGTGCTGAAAATGATTCTGAACCCTTCATTTCTCCTACACATATATAGTCTGGATTTGATGTTAAAGAAGTTTCTAATAACTTCTCTTGGTCTATAGATTTACTTTCATCTTCACTATATCTAGTAACAGTATGAATTACGTTATTTATTACATTTCCGTTTTCATCTCTTTTTACTAAATCAAACTCTCTTACATTATTTTCTATAGTAAATACTCTCTTATTATCTTTTATAGTTCCTAATAACCAAGACATTAATGTTGTTTTACCACTACTTGTAGCTCCTGTGATACAAATACTTACTCCATATCTAAAAAGTTCTTCTATAGTATCAATCATTTCTTTTGATAGAGTATTTTTATCTATAAAATCTTTTTTTTCTAACTTTTTAGGATTTACTATTCTTATTGAAGCAACTATTCCATTGTCATTATCAATAACACCTTCACCTAGCACAGTTATTCTTATATTTTTAGATAAGTGTCCTCTTACTATAGGCATTGATTTGTCTAGTACCATACCCGATTCTCTAAGTAATCTTTTTATAATATCTTCTGCATGTTTAGGCGATAAAAATTGTTCTTTACTTTGCTTAATATCTCCATTTGAATATGTTATTTTAACATCATTCCAAGCATTTATATTAATTTCTTCTATATCTTCACTATTTGAGAAATAGTCTGATAGAAAAGAAAATTCTGCCATATCTCTATAAAGTTTGTCAATTAAATCAGTTTCGTTAAGTCCTTCAACTTGAATTTTGTTATCTTGTATATACTTTTGTATATATGATTTTAATTGTGTTTTTTTTAGTTCCTTATTGTCTTGTTCCCCATGTAACAAGACTTTATGTGTATTTGTTGATATGTGAGCTTGTACTCTCTCCAAAACATCTTTAAAGCTATATATACTATTTCTATTTAATAAACTATTGTTTATCATATTACTCACTCACTCCATCTATCTTTAATTTTAGTTTGCTAAATATACTTAATTTATTACTAGATTTATTTTTACTATTGATTTTATCTTCATCACTTAATAAGTCTATAATATGTTTCATATGTTTACTTAGAATGTTTTCTTCTTTAGTTTTTAATTTGAAAAATAATTCTGTGCATAAACTTTGCTCTCTTATACCTTCCATATATGGAAATTCGCCCTTTACTAAATAAATATCTTTTATCTCTTCAATAGGCTCGTTGTACCTAAAGTTAGATAATACATTTATATGATTTTCTTTTTTGAAATTGGCACTATCCAGTATTGGTAAAGATGAATTAAAATAACTCATACTTTTTAGGCTTGGTGTTATAAGCCTAATTACTTCATCTGCTAATATTAAAGACTTTGTACTTAATAAGTCTGTTACAAAATAACTTGATGTATCAATTATTATATAATCAGCCATAAATCTAATTATATTTAAAAATTCATCAACTCTTAATTCATCATACTTTGGATATGTATATACATTTTCATATTCTTTATATCCTGTTATAGTTACATTATTTACTTTTTCTATAGTATATAAATTCTTTAGTATATCAGATTTAGTTAAATTTACTGCTGATAGTATATTTCCTAATGATTTACTATTCTCTTTTTGAATTAATGTTGGTATAACAGGGCAATTATTATCAGCAAAAACTATTATTACATTCTTCTTTTTATTTGCTAATTCTTTTGCTAATTTTATACTAAAAGTACTCTTTCCACTAGAAGGGCTACCCCAAACTGCTATTATTTTTCCCATAAAAAAATCACTCCTTATTTAAATTCCTTTAGGCACCAATCATTAGTCTTTGCTCCCGAAATTAGACCATCTTCTGACTTTTTTATATAAAACACATCTCCAAATGCTAATTGCCTTTTGAAATCTAATTTATCCACTCTTACTAAAGAAAATAAATTATGCAATTCTGATCATCTCCTTTTAGTTTCTTATATTTTCTTTTACTATTATGCTATTTTGTTGCTCTATATATTTTTGTGCTTCTTTTTCAGTTCCTCTATAAACTAAGCTAACATGCATCTTACTTGTTTCTTCTAAGTTGGCAATTAACTCGGCTTGTTCTCTATTAACAAGTACAGTTATAGTCGTTGGCAATTCTTCTTCGGGATTATTATTATCTTCTTTTTTATCTACACCAACATCATTAGTTACTGCCAATACTTTTACATATTGAAGTTCTTTTGGAGTAGATGTTTTTTCATTGTTGTTTTCATCCATTGTTGTCGCTATTATTGAGATAATATCACCTGTTAAAAGTTTCCCCGATAAACCCGAAGCAAAGTTTTGTATAGTAAATGATATAGCTTGTTGTGTTCCATCTAAACCATATAAATACTTATCTTCTGCTATTGGATTTTTAGATAATTGTCTTTCTAAAATAGTATTATCTCTAACTAAGTCAACGACTGCATACTTCCCTACAACATCTTTTTTATTTAATATTGCACTTTCTGGAAGTCCTTTTTTGCTAACTTCAACTACTTTAACTTTATCAGCCGTTATCTGTTCACCCTTATTAACTTCACTTGATATTCTTACTACTTCAACACCTTTTTGCATTGACTTATTATATATCGGTGCTATTCCAAAACATAAAACACCACCTAATACTATTGCTACAATACCTACGGTAGTTCTATTTTTTTTTAATGCCATTTTACGGTTCTCCTTTTCATGTTTTTATATTTATATATATACAAAAAGCCAATAACCTTATGGTTACTGGCTTTTTGTAAAAGTATATTAATTCATACAAAATGCAATAACAAAAAAGCACCCTATAGAAATATAAGGTACTAATGCACATTTTTTATTCTTTATACTTTTTTTACTTACTATAGATTTTGAATATTCTATAATAATCATTAATAAAAATCCTATAAATATCGAAAACAATACATTACTTAGTCCTAATAAAAGACCACTTGAAGATATTAATTTTATATCTCCACCACCTATTGAGCTATCAGATATAAAGTTAGGAATTATTAATATAATAAATGAAATTATGCAACCTAAAATTGAATCTAATAAATTAGATGTTGTAAAATTAAAAATCAAATTTATTGTTGCTATAAATACTATTATTATGTGAATCCAATTATATACTACTCTTGATTTTATATCTACATAACTAGCATATAATAAAACGAGTATATAGATACATAATAGTATGCTATACAATACAATTAACCTCTGTAGTTAAATAGTTCATTTATTTTATCATTCACTTTTGGAATTATAGTTCCATTAAATGCTAAATATAATGCTCCCATTATTAAAGCACCAACAACTATAATAATTATAATTCCAACTGCTCCACCCATATAGCCTTCACCTTTGTTACATGATAAACACTTCTTTACTTTTTCCTTTATATTTAGTTTTGCTATGTCCTTCTTTGCAGACATTTTTAATATTAAATCAGCCATGATTTAATCCTCCTTTTAATTTATTAATTTTAATTTTTAAATATATTTTTAAATAGCAAATCGTCTATGCTTATATTTAAAGACCTTGCTATATTATAAACTGCTTCAAGTCTAATATTATTTCTATTGCAAGATATTATATTTTGAGCCATCTTATAATTAATTTTTATTTTCTCTGATGTTTCTCTTATACTTAAAGAATTAAGCTCTCTATAATTCTTTACATTACTTGCTAACATTAATTCCATATAAAATCACCTCTATTCTTCGTAGAATTTTTGGCACATGAAATCATCTACAGTTACATCTAATGCTAAAGCTAACTTTGCTATATCTTCTATATTGTGTTCAAAAGAACGCTCTAGCTCTATAGAAAGTATCTTTACTTTTGATACTCCCGATAATTCAGATAGTTCATCTACTGTTAAATTTTTTTCTTCTCTAAGAAACTTTAAATTTTTATAAATTTCCCACACATATACCACGACCTTTCAAAAATAAAAAAAGCCTATCAATTAACTTGATAGGCTTTTGGAGAGTATTGCTTATGTTATCTAACAAGCAATACTCAAATCTATATAAACTTATCTAAAGGGAATAAGGGGACACCATATTAGGAATATTACCACTTTCACCTAAGTTTACTATAACAGAATCTCTTTTATAGTAAGTTTTAGGTAAATCTAAAGGTCTTGCTCCATGTTTTTCATTAAACACTATATTTCCATTCTCATTATAATCATAACTTTGTCTATTCCAATCTAAAATAGCACTATTACCTATGAATGAGTTGTTCATATTATTAACTGCTTTTATCATTTCTTTTTTTATTGCTCTATTTTTTTTATGCTCTATTTTCTGTTCACTTAAATTTTTACTTATATACTCTCTCATATATGAATGAGAGAAACTTAATAACCCTGCTATTTCTTTTGCATTATACCCTTTTATATATAAAGTCTTTATATGTTCTTTATGTATTTGTTTCTTGTATTCTTCTTTCTTTAATCTATTTTTCTTATGCTTATCTTTAAACTCTTTCAAGTTTCTTTGAATATATTTTTGAATATTTTCATATTTATGTCCTACCTCGTCGGCTATTTCTTTTGCATTATACCCTAATATATACAAATCTTTTATATTAAAATCAGTATATTTTTTTCTTAAATTATCTCTTTTAGATTTATTCTTTAAATGTAATTCTTTATAATGTTTTAATCTTATGTCAATTATATATTTAGTGCTTTTTTCACTTATATTAAGTTGCTTTGAAATTTCAAAGCAATCATATCCATTCAAATATAACTTTTTTATCTTATCATCCATATTATCTCATCCCCCTTAAAAAAGTATACACTTATGCAAATTTTCAAAAAATGTATGTTTTGCATGGACATTTTCCAAATTAATTTGCTTGGTGGTTTGGCGACAAATTTTTCGATAAAAATATGTTTTTTATCATTTACAATACTATAATATCATTTTTCGATAAATAAGTCAACTATTTTAATTATATTTTATGCGACTTTTTCGTTTTATATTACTATTATTTATAGAACTGTGTAAAATAATAATATATTAAGGTGGTGATATCATTGAAAATAAATAAATTTCCCGAAAATTTAAAAATGATTCGCAAACAATCTCAATTATCCCAAGAAGAATTAGGAAAAAAAATAAATGTATCTAAACAAACTATATCTAAATATGAAAAAGGTATAGCAGAGCCTAATTTCCATACTTTAGTTGAAATTTCAAAAGTTTTTAATTGTTCTTTGGATTCTTTAGTTTTTGGTAATGTTAAATTAAAAAATAAAAATCCTGCTTTATTAAATTTAGAAATTGAAAAAAAAATGAATTTATTTACTAAAGAAATATCAGATGCAATTAATAATTATTTTGAATATGATAATAACTTAGATTCAACTGAAGAATACTCTGAAGAGTTATCTCAATTTGATACTATTAATTCATGCTATTATAAAAACAAAAATCTAAATAGCATAGACATTGATTTCTACAATAAAAATAATATTATAATTTTTAATGCTCCTAAATATAAACATCTAGCAGATAATAAGTTTAATGACATTCCTATTATAGCTGATATATCTGCAGGTTATCCAATTTATACTACTAACGATAAAAAAGAGTTTTGCTTTTATGTATACTCAGACAATTTAGATTATAATTCTGATAAATACTTTGCATTAAAAATAAATGGTGATAGCATGAATAAACTATATAAAGATGGAGATTATATCTTAGTTGAAAAAACTTCTTATGTTGAAAATAATACTCCAGCAATAATATGTATTGAAAATGATTATGCTACATTCAAAATATTCTCTAAAGATGAAAGTTATATATACCTTGAACCTTGTAGCACTAATACTAAGCATAAAAAGCAAACATATCCTTTAAACAAATACAAATATAGAATTATAGGAAAAGTTCTCGGAGTAATAAATGAATACGAGTAAAATAAGAATAGTAAATTTATGCTATTCTTTTTTTATTCATATAAAATTCGACAAACTCTTCTTTTGAACAGAATAAATTATTATTATTTGCATATTCTTTTATTTTTTAAGATAATCTAAATTATTTTTTTTTGCATATTCAATAGCTTTATCTAGTATTGGTAATGCAACATTCCAGTTATCATTAACTGCTTTTTCATAAAATATTTTATTTTCATCTAAATAATCTACATTTTCATTAACATCTACAATTTCCTTATTAAATTTTTTTCTTTGACTTTTCTCAATTATTTTATCTAATTCTTCAGAGGTATATTGAGTAAAAGTTTCTGTAAAATTATGAAATTTATTTGTTTTATTAGATTTATTAGATAAAGAACTTTCATTTTTTTGTATAAAATTTCTATCATTTGCATAAATCATAGATAAAAATTTAAATGATCTTCCGTTTTCTTTTAAATATATATCAATAGATTTAATTAACCGATCTATATTCCAACTAGATGCTTTATCTATATGATCTTTTGATGCTACAGGTAAACCTAATCTCTCTCTTATAATTTTTACTTGTTCAGTTATTGTTTTTTTATTACCACAAACAAAGTCGTTAGATTTTGTTTTGTTAGTAGTATTTAAATCAATAGTATTTAAGTTATTAGTATTTATATTTGGGATGTCATTTTTGACTTCTCTGTTAGGGATGTCATTTTTGACTTCTCTGTTAGGGATGTCATTTTTGACTTCTCTATAAGGTTGTTTTGTAAGTTGCTTTTTCATAAATTCAATTTCTATTGTATCTCTTGAATTAACTAAAGTATCGTATATATCATCATTAAATATTACATATGTTTTTGAACCATTACCAACAACTTTATTATTTACTGCTTTAACATCTGATACTTGTCTACGCTCTAATACTTTTGATAAATTACCATTAAATATTCTGCTTAGTTTTTTACGGTATTTATTATAATATATATCTTTTACTTTACGAGAATTTTCTAAATCTCCATTAAATTCTAAAGTTTTTATTTCTTGGTATTCTTCTAAAAACTTAGAAGTGTCTTTAAAGATAAAAGGTATGCTTTCGATAATTGTATCACTATCAACCCAATAACCAATTTTACCATCTTTAAAAACTTTAGTTTTTATTTTAGATGAACCTGTAAATTGCTTTATCCAGCTTATAATTGTTATATCATCACTATTTAAGCCAAGTTTTAATATTTCTAAAGAATTAAAATATCTTTCGTTATGTGGTATATTAAATTTTAAAGTATCTATATTTTTATAATTACTCATTTTTATTCTCCCTGTTTTTTATAAATTATTATCGTTACATTTATGTATTAAAAAAGCCTTGATATATTAAAATATCAAGGCTTGTAAACTTCGTTATCGTAATCAAAATGGTTTGCTCCTAAGAGGGTATAATATACCCTCTTTTACTTTACGAAAATTGCAAATTATATATATTTTTATAGATTAAAGGTATTGAAAAATACCTTAATAGATGCTATAATAGTATATATTAAAAGCAATAAAAATGAAGTCAACTGCACAAGGTAATTTAATATTCTATCCAATATTAAATCCTATAATTTTAGTTAGGTCGCCAAACCAAATTAAAATTCGTGTAATGTGGACTTTTTAATATTAAGTTTTGATTTATATTTATTGTAATATAAAATCAAAAAAAATACAAACAAATATTTTTAAAAAGAAAAAAGGCTAAGAATATATTTATATATTTTAGCCTTTTTTCTTTTTATTTTTTGTTAATTATAATTTTAAAATTATTTATTTCAATTCTTTTAGTTATGTACTTCCAGTAGTTAATATTAAAAAGATTAAATACAGTTGTTGTAATACCCATAAGAGCTAAGCGTTCTAATATTTGAGATTTATATTTAGGTTCTTTATTTAATTTAATTATTTCTAAGTTATATTTTTTTGATAGTTGTTTTAATTTTCTTTCCATTAACTTATTTGTTGAAGTATATAAAACATTAAGATTAGTATTAGATAAAAAATTTTCAAAATCATTTAATGATTGTATTAATATATATTCTATATTTTTAGGTTTATTTTTATAAAAATTCAATTTAAATGACTGAATTAAATATCGTTTAAATGGCATATGTTGTTGTATGTATAATTTTCTATTTAGAACTAAAAAATCAGATATTTTTGTAGTTGTGATTGAACAAAATATATCAGTAAGCATTGAAGAAATTGAAAATGTTATAAAAATATATAATATAAAAAATAAAATATTCAAAGCGTAACCTCCTTATAAATACAAATGTATTAACAAAAATACAAATTCAATACAAATATAATGCAAATGTATTTAATAAATTATAATTTTAAATTTATTATCAAAAAATAAGTTTAAAGCTTAGTAGATTATGTTATAATATAAACATAAAAAGAAACTACAATCTATTACCACAGAGTGAAGTTTCAATAATTTGAAAAGTTATCTTTTTCTACCACCTTCTTAGCTTTAGGGTGGTTTTTTTACTTATAGTTCATTATTTAAAATTTTAATATATTTATATAATGTACTTCTTCCAATACCCATCATCTTAGCGAAGTTAGATGCACTCATAGAACCATATTCACCATTTTTGAATTTTCTATATTCTTTATAAAAATCTTTAGGCAAATTTACTTTTGGTCTACCCAATTTCTTACCATTTGCTCTAGCAACATCTAGCCCTTGATTTATCCTAGATATTATTTTTTCTCTTTCTTGTTGAGCCATATGAGCTTTTATAGTGATAATAATATCTACTACCATATCATAGATACTATCATCATTTGCTTTATTCCAATCACTCATATAAGGCATATCTAATGCTATTACTCTGACACCTAGGCTTTTTAGTTCTTTAAGCTCCATTATGACATCATCAGCATTTCTACCTAATCTATCTAAATCAGTAATAACTAATATATCATCTTTTCTTAGCATATATTTTAGTTTTTTATACTCTTCTCTATTTTCTGCTTTTATATTTCCACTAACTATCTCTTTTAAAATTTTATCGAAAGTAAATTTATTTTCAGCAGCATATTTCATTAGAGCAAAAAGTTGCCTATCTGTACTTTGACTTTCTTTTTTTGTACTTATTCTCATATATCCAAAAATCATTTTATAACCACCTCAATTAGTAATTATATACTAAAAGTGTCTATAAAATATATAAAAGTATCGTAGACAAAAATTAAGTTGATTTTCTTCGGATTTGGTAGAAAAAATACATATAAGAACTAAGTCTATAAATCAAGTGTTTTATGGACTTAGTTATAAAATTAATAGAATGAAAATTTTACTCAAAATAGAAATAAATAATAAATAAGCAATATACTTAAATGATGAAAGTATATTACTTATTTTATCTTTTTTTGTAATATATATAAATATATATATTATAAAAAACTTATAAAAACTATCTATATAATTTAAATAAATACTTATTTAAGTAAAATACTTCCACAAAATAAGTATTTTACTTAAATAAGTATTTACAAGTATAATAAATAAGTATATAATATAAGTATAATAAAAATTTTGGAGGTATAAATATGAATATAAAATCATTATCAATAGACAATGGGTATGGATATACTAAAGCATATCCATCAAATATAAAGTTTAAGAGTACAGTAAAATTAGGAGTGGACAATTATAATGAAGATGTAATACAAGTCAAATATGACAGTCAAAATTACATAGTAGGAGAAAGTAACAACTCTTATAATAATGACCAAGATAAATTAACAAGTAGGTTTGGAAGAATTCATTTTATAGTATCAACACTTGTAAGCATAGGATTATCTTATGCAACTGAAAAAGATATAGAGCTAGATTTATGCTTAGGAACACCTTCTGAATATTACGAAAAGCAAAGACATGGTATAGTAGAATTATTAAAAGGAAAAGAGTTTACAATAAAAATAAATAGAGTTGGAATGGAGCAAAATATAAAAATAAATAGAGTTATGGTTTTACCTCAAAGTTTAGCTCCAATTATAACAAATAAACGATATGTAGATAGTAGAGTTGTTGTAATAGACATAGGGAGTGGAACTATAGATGTATCTGAAATAATAAAAGGTAAACTTAAATCAACATTAACAGTAGAAAAAGGATGTACTAAGTTATATTCTAAAATAGCTCAACAGATGAATACAGAGTTTGGAACTAAATTTAATGCTGATGATGTAGAAAGCATGATAGAAGATAAAGTCTTTATATTAAATGGTGAAAGTAGGTCTATGGAAAAATATATAGAAGATATAAAATATTATCATACACTAGAATTTATAAATGACATAAAACAAGCAAATTTTGACTTACAAGGTAATGAGGTTGTACTAATAGGAGGAGGAGCAAATCTGTTAGAAAAAGATATAAGAGATATAATACCTCATGCAAGAGTTGAACATAATCCTCAAGTAGCTAATGTTGAAGGTTATGACAAAATATTAAAAATGAAATTAAAATAGGTGGTAAAATGGAAAAGTATTCGGTTAACATAACTCTTGATACTGATAATGATAAAGAGTTAATAGAATTTTTTAAAAACTATAATGGTAAAAAGGTAGATGCAGTTAGGTGTTTAGGCGAAGGATATTTTAAATCTAAATCGTCATTAAATGAAGAACAGAAAAAAGAAGTTAAAGAAATAATTAAAGAAATGATGTCTACAATATCGTTAAATATAAGTGCAAGTGAAATAAATATTAATAGTGATAATATAAATACAAAAGATATAGATATAATAGAAAAAAAAGATAGTAGTGAGTTAGAAGATATTGTAAATAATTGTGGTATTAGTATAGATTTTTAATGTATAAAAAACTTAGATAAGTAAAGAAAGGAAGAATAATACATGAGTTTTGGAATATTAAGTCCTAAAGTAGACTTTGTATTTAAAAAGATATTTGGAAATGAAAAACATCCAAATATTTTAATATCATTTTTAAATGCAGTTATAAAGCCAACTGATTTAATAAAGTCAGTTCAAATAAAAAATACAGATATAGAAAAAGAACATATAGAAGATAAATACTCAAGATTAGATATAAAAGCAGTAACTAATAATGGAGAGCATATAAATATTGAAATACAAGTAAAGAACGAGTATAACATGATAAAGCGTAGCTTATATTACTGGAGTAAAATGTATGAAGGACAACTTACAAAAGGTCAAGACTACGACACTTTAT
>CALESE010000154.1 GCA_937907205.1 uncultured Romboutsia sp.
ATCCACCATCATCTGTTAATTTTCTATTAAATCCATAGTTTTCTCCAAGAATATTAATAACGTTATCCACATTTTCAACTACTTCCTTTGGATATTCTGATAATAAGTTTAAATCTTCTTTCTTAAATAAGTTAATCATTTTAACTTCCTCCTTTTAATTTTTTGCACTAAAAAAGAGATATTAGTACTTATACCAACATCTCCATGTATTAGTTTTTATATTTCTATCTAGTAGGATATTTATTTAATATAGATCAAGGTTATAATATATATTTATTTTTCAATTCAATACTTTTTTCACATCTAATTAAAACCTTATTAACTAATTTAGTAAAAATATACATTCTACTTAATTAATATCTTATTCACAATTAAATACCTCTTATCTTATAGCAAACTCGACTTCATTTAAATCTATTTCATATTCTCTAATTAAAAATCTTAATAAAGTTAATTTAGCTTCTGTATTTAAATTTGTTTCTAAATATACATCTTCTGAAATTTTTATTGGATCTCTTAACTTTTCTTTTTTTCTAGATTTATTATTATCTATAATATCTCGACCATATGTTTTATCTATAATATAATTAAACTTTACAGAATCTAAGTCATATAATATACATGCAACTTTTTCATAAAATTCTTTCCAGTTAACAACCTTATAACAATCTTCTATAGTCTTAAATGATATTATTTTTTCATTAGTAAAATCTTTATCATCATCTGCTAATGTAAATAATTTTTCATTATCAATTATAGGTTTATATGTAGTAGTTGGATATTGCCAAATTTGTAGAGCTAAATCTAGCAATATTTTAGCTCTATTTTTTATTTCCTGTTCGTTCCATTCATCAATTGTTGAAATATATTTATTTAGAGTAAGTTTACTTTGTTCAAAACCATTTTCCATATGTTTCTTTTCATCAAATGTTTTATTGCTTAATTTAGAGTTGTAACCTGTAATAGTTAGATTTCCTATTGTATGTAAATATCTATTATATATCTCCTTATAGTCTGGTCCCAATGATTCTTTCCATTTAGCCGTTAATGTCTGTGGCATGATATGTTCTATATTAAGTTCATTATTATTGATTAAATTTTCAACGTCAACACGTTCTTTATTATTATAATTTTCTAACCTTTCTAACAAATATAACTTGTTCTTTGACTTAGTATTATATATATCTTTAGTCACAAAAGAATTAGAAAACTCATTATCATCAGGCATCCTTTGGGATGATTTTTTATTTATAAGAATATATTTTAATATTTGAATATAATTGTCTTTATAATCACTATATTTCTTTATTTCTCTCCCTAAATTCATAAATATTTTATTAAGTGCATTAGTAGGCACATCACATATTATTCTTCTTAATATAAAACACTCTATTATTTTAAGAGCTTGTATAAGATCTGCTTTACCTATTATATTTTGATTATAGTCGTCCAATAACTCTAATAAAAATGGATATGATACAAATATTTCTAGCTTATTTATTCTTCTTAAAAGTACATTTACACTATCATTAACAGTACAAGAATCATATATTTGTTTATAATACTTAGAAAATTTAAGTAACTTACTACTATCTCTTATTAAGTAAATATCTTTTCTATCACATATACAGTTTTATCTTCTATGTTGTTGTATTTATCTATTAATTCTTTTAATTCATTGAAAAATATCTTATTAATTATTTCAGATTTATTGTTTATCATATTACTCGTTCTCCTTTAATTATTAGTTAATATTCATTTGAAAACATCATAGTACTGTATTCAATGCTATCTATAGCATATATTCTTAATTTATCTTTGATTAAATCATTCTGTATGTATATACTAGCTTTATATTCAGGTACTTCTTGCTTATGAACTATCTCAACTACTCCTAATCCTATAGGGTTTATTTCAAATATTTGTAGATAATCTTTTTCTATGATTAGGTTATCTATTAAATCCCATAGTAGCATAGCTATTTCAACTGTTATATTTTCAGCTATCTCTCTTGTCATGTATCTATTTTCTTTTTTAAACATTTTACAACTCCTATTTATTTTTAATATTTATATGTATTATTTTTTTCAAGTGCTTTTCGGGCTTAACTTAAAACTAATTTATTTCAATTCACTTGGAACATAGAAAAAGTCTTAACCTAATTTATTTAATTTAAGACCCTTATATCTTAAAGTTCTCTTTAAAGCTAAAGTACTTACCATCGTCTCCAACAACAATATGATCTACCAATTCAATGCCTAATATTTCACCACACTTCTGTAGCCTATTAGTTATAACTTCATCTTCTTTACTAAAGGTTAGTATTACCTGATGGGTGATTGTGAAAGCATATTATTTTAGATGCATTAGTTAATACAGCTACTTTAAATACTTCTCTTGGATGTACCATAGCTGAGTTTACAGTACCTATACTTACAATTTCTATACTAACTGGTTGACTCTTTGTATCTAAGCATACTACTACAAACTTCTCTCTATCACTATCTACTAAAAAGTTCTTTATTAATTTATAAGCATCATAAGGATTGCTTATTTTTCTAGTTTCATATAAAACACTACTTTCTTTTACTAGTTTAAGGGATACTATATCAACTCTTTTTGCAGGTATTTTCTTCTTCTCCATGATTATTTCCTCCTGTATTTCTTCAAATTAAAATAAGCATATACACTTTATCAATGTATATGCTTATTTAAGTAAGTATTCAGTTTCTTCATTTTTAGAGATTACAGTAACACTATAGTCACTAGATAGTAAATATAATGTTGAACTGTATATGTTAGTTTCATCTTCATATATTACATCACTAAACTCTGCTTCTAACCCCTTTAATATATTTGATTTTAAATGCTCTACGTCTTTAATATCCTCAATTATACACACATATCCACCATCATCTGTTAATTTTCTATTAAATCCATAGTTTTCTCCAAGAATATTGATAACGTTATCCACACTATCAACTACTTCATTTGGATATTCTTCTAGTAAGTTTAAATCTTCTTTCTTCCATAAGTTAATCATCTTAACTTCCTCCTTTTAATTTTTGATAATAAAAAAGAGATGTTAGTATTTTTCCCAACATCTCAATTCATTAATTTTATATTCATATACATTGATTTATATATTTAGCATATATTCACATTTATAATATATATTTATAATCTTATTTATTGCTCCTTTTAAGCCTTTATAATCTGGTGTATTTATTTTAAGCAACTATCTATAATTTCAGATAAAATAAGTATATATTTTCTTACTAATGTTTTAAAATCATCAACTGTAGTATTTTCATCTACATCTATTTTTACATATGCTATTTGATTAGAACCATTGTAAGGCTTTATTTTTTCATCATTCATATCAGATATCTTTTTATGAACCAAAAACTTAATCAAATTCCTTTTATTAATATATTCTTCATAATCTTCTGTATTTGTTTTTTTCTCTGAGCTTATTTTTCGGAATATATGGTCTTGTCTCATAATGTAATGGCAGTGTTATCTTATTATTAAAAACATCAAAAGAAGGCTCTATATGTATATCATAGCTATTTTTAGTAACTTTATAATTATCATCAATCAAATTAGCTGTATCTCCTCCCAACCAACTATCTTTATATACCTTTGTATAAAGACTTACTCTTCCAGTTCTTACTATCTTACCAACATCACTAAAATTTGTGTCTTCTATATCATTTATACCTCTAATAATATTCTTAAACTTTATATAAACTTTTTCAATATCAATATCTTTATTTAAATACTCTAGTAATTTATCATTTTCATTAACTTCTAATCCACTATAGAATTCATTTATTATACTTAAGAAATCTTTGTATACTCTATTTAATGTATTGTCCTCTATTTCTATATTTGTATTTTCTAATATATCTTGATATGTAATATTTTCAAATCTATTTCCTGTAGGTATTTGCTCTAGTACAAGAGTTAAGAATATAAATTTGATTTCAATCGGTTTAGTGTTATTATCAAATATCTTCTTATTCTCTAATAATGACTTAACAAATTTTTCATTACTATATCTTAATGTTTGATTTAATCCTTCTTCTGATTTTAATTTATTTTCTATAATTATTAATGTCGAAGTATTTTTTCCTTCTACAGATACTATTATATCTGGTATACCAAAAGGAGTCGCTACCCTAGTATGTGCCTTAACAATAACATTATCTATACATCCTATTTTTACTATGTTAGTTAAAAATGAATTTCTAAATGTTTTAGACTTATTTATTAAGCCCACTATAAGATTACTTATTATATCTTCTTTATACTCAATTCCTAATAATTTTATTATATTCATTTTATGTGTATCACCCATCTGAATAATAAAAATAATCTAGCTAGATTATTTTTATTGTCATTTATTTATTTGCTTCTGTGTATATTTTCTCTGATAAATAATGAATCATATAGTTTTGTAAATTATTGTTAGTTAATATCTCCCTAACTAATCTATCATTTCTATTCTTAGTCTTAACTATACCTCTCTTAAAATAACTCTTACCAAAAGTACTAACCAAATCTTCATAACTATTTGCCTTAGCTATATCCATAATACTCTTATCATTCTTAAACATCTCTTCATAAGTATCTATCATGATTCTATCTTCTTCAGTAAGACCTATACCAAAAACATCATTTATCTTTTTAATGATATCTTCTAAATACTCTTCTTCACCCTCACTTACACGAGAAGTTGCAGTTTCAGATATACCAACTAACTCACCTTCACCATTATATAATGATATATCACTACCTTTTTTCTCATCTTCACCTAGTTTTTGTAGCTTATAATAATCTAGGCTTAACATATCATCAAGGTCTATTCTTTCCTTACTCTTTTTAGGTAATTTCTTTAAAAGAGCTACTAAATAAACCTGTAACCTTAAAAGATTTAGATTTTTTATAGGATAAATCTGAATTAAGAAATTATAGAAAGTAATATACTTTTGACATTTTTTCTTAAACTCATCAGCTTTTTTTTCATCATCATCTTCTAAATAACAATACCTTTCAACTGCCTTATCAATTAAATTATTCATCTTAGCATCTTGAGAAGAAGTTCTTTTCTCTTTATAAAATAATACCGTAAAATCATTTACTTCATCATCAGTATATATTCCATATTCATGTAACTGATACCAAAGGTCATTAACTACATTTGGATCTGTTACCTTATCAATATTAGTCATTTCAAAATATGGCCTATATGCCTCTTGTATATCTTCCACACTGTTTTGGAAATCTAATATAAATGTTTGTTTGTTAGGATAAGTTCTATTAAGCCTTGATAAAGTCTGAACAGTTTTAACACCATCTAGTTTTTTATCAACATACATAGAACAAAGTTTGGGTTGATCAAATCCAGTTTGATACTTTTCTGCAACTATTAATAGCTTAAATTCATTTTTATCAAATATATTAGGTAAATTAGAATCAGTAATATCAGGTGCTACATCTTTATTCATACCTACCTCTGTATACTCATCATCACCATCTTTTACAGTACCAGAAAAAGCAACAAGTGCTTTCATATCATATCCTTTTTCTTTTATATATTGGTCTATAGCTAGTTTATATCTAACAGCATGTAATCTACTTGCAGTAACTATCATACCTTTAGCTTTACCTTCTAACCACATAGACCTATTATCTACAAAATCATCTACTATAGTTTCAACCTTTTGCCTTATATTGTGCTCATTTAAACTAACAAACTTATTTATAGCCCTCTTAGCTTCTCCCTTATCAAACTCAGGGTTATCAATAATTTTCTTTCCTACTTTGTAATAAACACTTACAGGCATAAAGTTTTTTAGTACATCTAATATAAATCCTTCCTCTATCGCTTGTTTCATAGAATATAAATGAAATTCATGAGGTAGTCCATCTTCACCTATCCTCCCAAATACTTGCATAGTCTTATTCTTAGGAGTAGCTGTAAAAGCAAAGAAACTTATATTTCCTAAATTTGTTCTTTTCTCTATAAGCTCATTCATCTTATCTATACTAGATTTTTCATTCTTTTCATTTTCTGCATCAATCATCTTAGCTTCTTCCAAAGTTTTTCCTGCTAAAGTTTCTTTTAATGCATTCATATTTTCACCAGATGTTGAAGAATGTGCTTCATCTATTATTACTGCATAACGCCTTTTTTCAAGTTGTTCTATCTTAGGTAGTGCATACTGGAATTTTTGAATAGTAGTTATAATAATCTTTGCTCTATTTACAATAGCATCTGCTAAGTCTGATGAATTTTTATCTTCATCTATCTTAACAACAAGTCCGTTTTTGTGCTCTAATTGATATATAGCATTTTGTAATTGTTTATCAAGTACCTTTCTGTCTGTAACTACAATTATAGAGTCAAATATAGCATTATTTTCTTCATCATGAAGACTTGATAACCTATGTGAAGTCCATGCTATAGTGTTAGTCTTACCACTACCAGCACTATGTTGGATAAGATAATTTTTACCTACTTTATTTATCTTTAAATCTTCTACTATCTTCCTTACTGCATCTAATTGATGAAATCTTGGAAATATTGCTCTTTGATTACCTTTATCATCTTCTTGAATAAAGTAAAATCTTTTTATAATATCAAGTAAACTATCTTTTGATAATATCTCTTCCCATAAATATGAAGTCTTTTCTTTTCCTTCAACTACAGGATTTCCCTTGCCTCTATTATTACCTTTATTAAACGGTAAGAAGAATGTTTTATCTCCTTTTAGCTCTGTTGTCATATAAACTTCATCAGTATCTACTGCAAAATATACTAACACTCTTTGATTAAATCCAAATAAAGTTTCTTTTGGGTTTCTATCTTTTTTGAATTGCTTTATAGCATTATACACATTTTGATTAGTAAACTGATTTTTAAGTTCCATTACTATAACGGGAAATCCATTTAAAGATAATACTATATCTAAAGTATTGTTGTGCTTTGAGCTATATTTTAATTGTCTTGTTATTTTGAATATATTTTGTTTATAATTTTCATACGCTGTTTTATTAGTAGTTAGATTTGGTTTATTGTAGAATAACTGAAATTTTCCGTTCATCATAATATCTTCTACACCATTTCTAAGTACACTTATAAGCCCTCTTCTTTTTATATTAGCATTTATTAAATCTATAAAAGCTTTTTTATAATTACTTCCTCTGTTATATTTAAATTCGTCTAATAATTCTTTTTGAGTATTTTCTAAGAATCTAAATAAATCATCTATAAATAGGCAATTTTCAAGGTCAAATTCTTGTGAGTGTCCTTGCTCGTATCCAATTGAAACTAAATGATTTTCAATAGATTCTTCTAGGTGTTTTTCTTTCGGTAACATAATCTCTCATCTACCTCCCATTATATTATGTCTATTTATTTCTAATAGCTCTTATCAAGTTTATATCCAGCCCTGTTTTTTGCGATATTTCTTCATCACTTCCTTCTAATAAAGGAATTAATTTCTTAGCCATTTCTAAAGATGAAAATAACTCATCCTTTTGCTTTCTTTCTTCTTTTAATTTGCTATTTTGCTCTTGATATATAGTATTTCTTATACAAGTAATTACCTTATCAAACTCAGCTCTATATATTTTATAAAACTCATATATAACTTGAAAATCTGGGTGTTCATAACCGTGTGCAACATAATTTCTACTTTTTCTAAGCTCTAATAAAAAATCTATTGATACATCTTTTAATTGACCAACTGATTTATGTTTATGTATTATATCATCATAACCCATTTTATCTTTTCTATCGTATAATCCTTTAGATGTATGTGCTAAATATTTTATAAGTTGTTCTTGAAATGCTCTTATATATCCTCTAAATCCTTCTTCCATATATATTTTAGCTTCTACATTATCAATACTATTATATACATTGTTAAAATTCTCTAGTTTAAGTACACAATCTTCCATAACAAGTAACATATCTTTTAATCTATTAATATTGTGCATATCTATTTTTTTCCTCCATATAAAGAAAATACAACTCTCTATCAATTAAAGTTTCATCATAAAACTTATCAAACCAATTTGAAAAATTTTCTCCATATTCAAAGATTATCTCACCAAATTCAAAGATATTACATAAAAGATATGGACTAGAATCCTTATTTACAACTACTAAATCTACAGGCATTTTTAGTACATATTCTAAAAATCTTTCAAACTTTCCTCTTGTTACTAAATCTATATGTGAATTTGTAAACCAAGCTATATCTATATCACTTTCTTCTGTAAAGTATTTTGTTCCGTAACTTCCAAAAATGTATATAGCATCAGTTTCTTGACAGTTTAATACACTTATTATAATTTTTTTTATACTTTCATCTATTTTTCTCAATTTATACCACTTCCTTTTACTTTTGGCATATTCCTTAATTTTAATTATAACATATAAAGTATAACTAAAAATCTATAAGCAATATACATAGTGGTTTATATTTTATTACTAAAATATATAGTTGTTTACATACTTAGTTATATCTATTGGCTCTTTATGTAAGTGTACTCTAGCATCTATACATTTTCTACCTATAAAATGATGATATAACTCAAAGTCAACATCTCCATTTTTCTTTTTCTTAGCCTCTAAGGCATAATGTTGTTTTAGTTCTTCTTTTGTAAATATTATAGCCTTTTCTACATCATCACTACATATTATAGTCATATAATCATAATCTTCATCTGGCTCTTTACTATTAAAACTTGCCCATAAGTATACATTGTCATTTCCATCTTCATTATAGTTTCTACTTGTTCTTATCTTTACTTTTTTATTCCTTCTGTGGTTTTGAAAATTATTTGGTTTGACTTTGTTTCTACGTTTTCTATTTTTTCTAAGTTATTTTCTATAAATTTTGATAATACTTGCATTGTTATATTTTTTCTGCTTAACTTCATTTGTTGCTCCTATTTCTATTTTAAGTTTATATACATATTTTTTATATATTATATATTTTATACGTTAAGTAAGTTTAAAACTGTAGAATATAAAATATAATGTTAATAATTATAGGTATTATTAAAGATACTAGAAATTAATCTAGTATCTCTATCTTTCCTGTTACAGCTTCACTTATTAAACTTTGCTTAGCTTCCTTTAGTTTTTCTATTTGTAGTTTGGTTTTATTTATACTTAATTCTATACTATTAACTTTTTGTTCAATGTATTTAACAATTATATTTTGAATATCTATAGATGGCACTGTTATTGATAAATTTTCAATTCTTTCTATATTTAAATTCATTTGAGTATTAATTATGGCAGTACTCATAAACTCATCTTTCATAATAGCATAAGTATAATACATATATTTTAAGTCCATAAACTTGTTTGGTGTAAATCCTACAATGCTATCTGGAAAACAAGCATTAAAATTCAATATAGCTATGTCACCTATATTAGCTGCTATGGTCATTACTAAAGTTCCTTTCGGAAATTCCTTACTGACACTATATCCTTTTTCATTCAAAGTTTGAGTATATTTTGATATATACATACCTGAATTAGCAACATCTCCAGTCTGAATAAATGGATACTTACCATCATAATAATCTGGATCATTTCTAGGTCTATGATTAAATTTACCTCTATAAATTTTGCTAGTATATTTAATCTTTTTAACTTCCCAATCTTTAGGTATCTCACCTAACCACTCAATTCCACTATCCTTCATCTCTTCACTACTTCTCTTGATAAGCTCATAGCCATCATCAGTCTTAACAACCTTTACCTTACCAGTAACAACCTCACTAATAAGGCTTTTCTTTGCTTCTTCTAATCTTTCTATTAACTTTTCTTTCTTAGATATAATTAAGTCAAACTGTGAAGTCTTTTTATCAAGGAAGTTTGCTATCTTCTTATCTAAATTCGGTATATATGGAATATATATGTCTTTAAATCTTTCAGGTGTTGTTGTCCATCTCATCAACATAATTCCCCATCCATTTTTATAACGTTCATTAGCAAATCTCTTTGTTCTAAAAAGATGATGATAAAATCTAGTTTCTACATCCTTATTATACTTTCTATATATGTTATAAGCTGGACTAATTACACCATTGTATTCAGACATCCCTATTGCACCCATCCAAGCTAACATTTTATTAACTACTATATCATTTTTTTTAACTATTTTATATTCAATAACTGTTTGAGCCTTATTTCCTCTTGCTTCTAATTCTTTTTGTGGCTTAACTCCTAAATGTGTGTATAATGATAGTAATTCTGCATCCTCTGAATAATTTTTTTCTGAAATTTCTTCAAATACATGCTTTACCTTTTTTACTTCCCAATCCTTTGGAATTTTACCTATCCACTCAACTCCACTATCCTTTAACTCATCATCTTTTCTATATCTGTATCTCATTACCCTAGCACCTTCCTTATCTCTAGTGCTATCTCACTTTCTAAACTTTCAACTTCCTTCATAATTTCTGCAAAACTTCTTAACTCTTCATACTTATAAAAATGTCTAGTAAATGGTATCTCGTACCCTATATTATTTATGCTACTTTCATCTATATAAGCATCATTAACATTAGGTTTTACCTCTTTTTCAAAATACTCATATACATCTTCTTTAAGGCCTATACTTTCAGTATCCTTTAACGAACTATCACTTTCTATATTGCCTTTACTATCCTTACAAACTACTGCATCTTCATTTCTTACACCAATAGCATTAACTATTGCTTTTATAAGTCCTGCTGGTAGTGCTATATCAAATTCTTTAGACTTAGCTTTTAAATCTTTTATAAACTTATCTCTGTCCATATACTCTAAAGTATTATCAAAGCTTTCTAAAAGTTTTATTAATTTTTCTTGCTTTTCTCTTCCTTCATTTTCTTCCATTTCTTTTACTGCTAAGTCTTTTTTCTTAGATACCGCTAAGTTTATAAATTGAGTAGTATTTTTTACGTTTTCTATCGCTTCTTCATTAACGTTAAAACTTAACTTTAATGGTCTTTCTACTGTTATTTTTCTATATCCAAAGTCTTCATTGTCAAAGATTTTACTATTTTCACTTTCTTCAAAGCTATTATATAAACTTGTTATTTCCTTTATTTGCTCAGCACTTATTTCTTTTCTTTTGTTTCCTAAGCTCTTTCTCATTGATTGATAGTATTCACTAGCATTTACAAGTTGTATCTTACCTTTTCTTTTAGCTTCTTTTTTGTTAGTAAGTACCCATATATATGTTGCTATTCCTGTGTTGTAGAACATATCAGTAGGTAGTGCTATTATACCTTCTAATAAGTCTTCTTCTATTATCCATTTTCTAATGTTTGATTCTCCACTTCCTGCATCTCCTGTAAATAATGGACTTCCATTAAATATTATAGCTATTCTACTTCCTTCTTCGTCATCATACATTTTGCTTATCATGTTTTGTAGGAAAAGTAATGAACCATCACTTACTCTTGGAGTCCCTGCTCCAAATCTTCCGTCAAATCCTAAGTCTGCTTCTTCTTTTACTTTCTTTTCTTCATCTTTCCAAGTTACACCAAATGGAGGATTTGATATTAAGAATCTTATTTTTTCTCCACTAAATCTATCTTGTGTTAGTGTATTTCCAAGTCTTATGTTATCTGGATTTTGTCCTTTCATTAACATATCTGCCTGACATATTGCAAAGGATTCGTCTAGTAATTCTTGTCCATATACATTTACTATTGCATTTGGGTTTATTTTTTCTATATAGTCTTCAGCTATTGAAAGCATTCCCCCTGTACCACAGCAAAAATCTGCTATTGATATTACTTTTCCATCTTCTGTAAGGAAGTTTTCTTTGCCCATAAATAGCATTTCCATACAAAGTCTTATAACTTCTCTTGGTGTGTATTGCTCTCCTGCTGCTGAGTTTTCTGTGAATCTTCTTAACATTTCTTCGTATATGTATCCCATTTTATTGTTAGATACTGAGTTTATGTGAAGGTCTACTTCATACATTTTACTAAGAACTGCATATAGTTTGTCTTTTTTATCAAGTTGTGCTATTTCATCTTTAAATTTAAATTTACCTATTATTTCTTTTACGTTATTTGAAAATCCGTTTAGGTATTCTTCAAAGTTTGATTTTATATTTTCATTATCATCTAATAACTTTTTCCATGTAAAATCACTTACGTTATAGAATTGTAAGTCCATATTGTGATTTTCTTTTAAGTCTACTATTACCATTTCGTCTCTTTCTTCTTCTGGTAAGAAGTCGTATTCTTTGTATACTGATTTTATTATTTCTCTATTATAGTCATCTAATAAACAGTCAAATCTTCTTATTACTATTAGTGGAAGCATTACTTTTCTATAGTCTTCTTCTTTGTATGTTCCTCTTAGGCTTTCTGCTATGTTCCATAAAAACGAAACATGATTAAAATTATTATCTATACTCATTTTATTTTCTCCTAACTATTTTTAATCTTAGGTTAGCATTTTATTATTTAGCTAACCTAAGATTATTACTTTTAACTATATCTTAATATAACCTGTTGTGCTAGTTATTTTGCTCAACATATTGAAATTACTATATCAAGTTTTATATCTGTCAAGATACATATTATTGAACACTAGTATTTTCAACAATCATATTTAACTAGCACAACGAGTTAATATAAATACTACTATCATCTATATTATTTCAAAAGTAGAAGTTACTCCCATACCTTCATACAAATTTAACTTTGCTTTTTTAAGTTTATCATTAAGTTGCTGAATTTCCTCTGTAATCTTCTTATACTCCATTTTATAATTCTCTATTATATTTGTCTGTTCTTCTTCTGGTAACAGTATTACTGGGATATTCATTAAATCTTTTGAATTTAGTGAAATTACATTTGTTCCTGCTTGTTTATAATTTATTAAGAATTCACCTAATGGGCTTTCTAAAAATGTTTTTATATACTGAGGGTCATTATTTCCTTCTAATCTAAATCCTATTACATTTTGAGATATTAAGATTTTTTCATCATGTTCAGGTACTATACAAACTTTTATATTTGAACCTCTACTAGATATTAATATATCTCCTTTTTTAACACTGTATGATTCAATCCTTGCATTATTTTTTATCGTGTATCTTTGAAGAGATTCCGTATGTATTTCACTATCATTCAAATCTGATAGATTTACTATTTTGTACTCACCTTGTTCATCTTCTTCTATATTATTTGGAACTACATTTATACCTCTAAAAAACGTTCCTATATCTCCCAATGTTTTACACTGTTTTAATTGTTCTAGTTTATCTTTCTTAAACTTAACTTCTCCAAATTCATTACTAATCATCTTAGTCTTTACTACATTTTTATTAGCTAATAAGTTACTTCCTTCTATATCCCTTATATTTACTATTGAACTTATCTCTTCTATCTCTTTTCTGTTTTTGTATATATCTATTATACTATCTATATGTTGCTGTGTTAGTATTTTTTGGTTTCTACCTTTTACTTCATACATATCTTCAGCATTAATAAATAGTATTTTATTTTTTAATTCTTCATCTTTATTCATATTTATTACCATCATATTAATAGGTATTGCTGTTATAGTCATTACACCTGGTAAAGAAATTACTGCTTCTATACAATCTAAGCTTAATATATTCTTTCTAATAGTTTCTTCTGAGCTTCCTCTAAATAAAGTACCTGATGATGTAATTGCAATTCCTTTTCCATTATAATTTAAGGATTTTATCATATGAGATATGAAAAGCCATTCTGAATTTGACACTGGTGGTTTCCCAAATATAAATCTATTATATTGATCTTTTTCTACATACTCCTTCTCACACTTCCAATTTAATCCAAATGGAAAATTCATCATTATATTATCAAATGTTTTCAATTTATTTCCTTCTATAAATAAAGGGTTTACTAATGTATTACCTAATTTAATATTGTTATTGTCTGTTCCACTTACAAATAATCTTATTTTACATATAGCCCAATCTCTCTGATTAATTTCCTGTCCGTATAATTCTATTCTATTTCCATTTTGCTCTGCATAATCATTTGCTTCAGTTAGAGTTTCACCTATTCCGCAAGTTCCATCATAAAAGCTACCTTGTCTTGGTTCTAAAATTCCTATACCTAATTCATTTAAATATTTAGGTGTTGTCGACTCTCCTGAACTTTTCCCAGATGATTCATTTTTAGTTTCTATTAATTGATCTATTATTAACTTCCATTTATCTTTATTTAAATTACTTTCTTTTATTATTGATAATACCTCATATTTAATCTCACTTGGTATTTTAGAGTCTCCATTTAGATGCTCAAATACACCTTCTAGGCCTTTATACTCATTTGATACTTGATTGAATGTGTTTTCTAATTCTTTATTTACATCTGTACTTCTAAGTATTCTATCTATATGACTATTTTGAGGATTAATAGCTTCTATATATCCTAAAGTGTAGTATTTAGTCAATACCTCTACCATCTCCTCTGTATTAAGAATACCTCTTAATGTTTGTGATATTTTGTAGTTTATTTCATTTTTCATTTTTACACCTCTTACTTTTTTATAGTAATTGCATTACTATTATCAACTTTATATTTATATAATATACTCTCCAAGTAATAATGTCAACTACTTTTATAGTAATTGCATTACTATTTTAAATCACATGCTTGTTTACTCATAAAAAAAGATATTGACTTAATAGCCAATATCTTTTTCGTGGATTTCAATGGTGGAGACGAATCGCAAGAATAATACCCACGATTTAAATTTATACATTCCTACACAATTTTTATCCGAGGGTCATACAAGGACAAAGTCTTTATTACTAAAGATATTTTACTATCTTAATTCTGGCCAGTATCCTTTATTAGCTTCTATCATATCATCTAATATAGCTTTAGCAACCCTCATACTTGGAACAGTTTTATTTAAAGTAAATGCTTGTAGTGCCTTTTCGTAACTATTTTCTACACACGCTTCTACTATTAGTTTTTCACTATTAACTTGTTGCATCATTAATCCTTGTTGGAATAGAGGTATTGGAGCTCTAGCTATAACTTCTGGACCATTCTTTCCTATGTATGCTGGTACTTCTACCATTGCATCATATGGCATATTTGGTATAGTTCCGCGATTTTCAGTTATAACTAAGAAACGAGCCTTTGTATCATTTTTTATCGCAACTGCTAAATCACTTATCCAATCTCCGTGTGACCCTGCATAGAATGCCTTTTGTGATATTTCACCTGTTTTTAAGTAGTGCTCTACGCCTTCAAATAAGTCTTTTTCACGACTTTCCATAACTTCATTTGCACGAGTACGGTCTATATTTGATTTCTCTACTGTTTCCTTAGCTAAAAGGTAATATGTTAAATAAGTATTAGGTAAGTAATCTGGGAAACTTTCTAGCATTGTGTAAACTGATTTCCAAACGTGATTCCAGCTACTTACAGCATGACGATTTCCTACACTTTGAGCTTTCTTTATTCTTTCTATATAAGATTCAGGCAGTAATATTTCATGTTTCTTTATGTATTCTTTTATTTCCGCCATTATATCCCTACCTTTGTACTCTATAGATGTAAACCACCCAAAGTGATTTAATCCAAAGTAGTCATAAACTATATTGTTAACATCTTTTATACCTAATGATTCAGCTATTATATCTATTATAGCTATTGGCATATCACATATATTTATTATTCTTGCATTTGGTCTTAACTTACGGCAAGCTTCTGAAACTATAGCTGCCGGGTTAGAGTAGTTTAATATCCAGTGATCTTTCTTAGCGTATTTTTCTACATCATCTATAAGGTCTATCATTGGGTTTATTGTACGAAGTCCGTATGCCATACCTCCGCAACCACAAGTTTCTTGACCTACACAGCCATGCTTTAGTGGTATTTTTTCATCTTGTTCACGCATTTCATATTTACCAACACGCATTTGTGCAAATACAAATGTAGCATCAGTGTAAGCTTCTTTAACATCATTTGTTACAGTTAACTTAACATCTGTCTTAACATCTTCTCTTAATATCCACTCAACAACCACAGCTACTTTATCTTGTCTTTCTTTATCAATGTCAAATAAACGAATCTCATCTAAATCCAACTCTTTTGCTCTTTGCGCAATTGATTTAACAATCCCAGGAGTAAATGTACTTCCTCCACCAACAACAGTAATAATCATAATATATTCCTCCTCTACTATATCTATCCCTTAATAATTTTTATTTAATCTATCAATATTTTTATTTAATATGCTTCTAGGTAATCTTCTACTGAACGCCTTACATCTGGTACATGAAGTCCAAAGATTATTTGTATATTTTTCCCTTTTCTTACAATACCACTATTTGGTGTTAAGTTTATTGTATCTTCATTTATTAAGCTTTCGTCTTTTACATTAACACGTAATCTAGTAATACAATTTTCTACTGTATTTATATTTTCTTTTCCACCTAATCCATTGATTATATTTTCTATATTTGTATCTGAATTAATTTTATTTGATTGCTCTTTATCTGTAGCAATTTCCTCATCTTCACGCCCTGGCGTTTTGAAGTTGAATTTCTTAATTAAGAAACTAAATACTATGAAGTATACAAGAATTTGTACTATTCCTAATATCATCATCACTGGCCAATTTGTTTTTGCTGCTCCTACTGTAGTATTCATTATTATTGATACTAATAAGTTACCTCCACAGAATGCAGTAACATCAAATATTTTTAGTAATGCTATGAAAAGTCCTGATATAACTGAATGTACAACAAATAATAATGGTGCACAGAATACAAACATAAAATCTAGAGGCTCTGTTACAGACGCTAATGCTGCTGTAACTATTAATGGAATAATTGCTGCTCTAACTTTTTTCTTGTTATGCTTATGTGCTGTATGAATAAATGCTGCTCCTATACCTATATACCCAAACATCTTTGTAAATCCAGTTGCCATATAATATATACTCTCTGAGAAACGCTCTATTGGCATATTCATTTCTGTCATTACTATTGCATAAGCTCCTGCTACAGTTTCTGAACCTACTTGAAGTACTCCACCTAAATCAGAGAATTGGAATGGTGTATATATTAAGTGATGTAGTCCAGTTGGAACTAATATTCTTTCTAGGAAACCATATAAGAATAAACCAAATGTACCAGTATTTTTGATAACATTTGCAAGAGATGCAATTCCTTGTTGAGCTAATGGCCATACATAATTCATAGCTACACCAAATAAAATAGCTACAAAGAACATACATATAAAACTGAAGTTTGCTCCAGAATATATTTGTAAAGCGCCTTTAAATGTCTTTTGACTTGTACGGTTAAATATATATCCTGTTATACAACCTAAAATAATACCACCAAATACACTTGTATCTACAACTTGTATACCTAAAATAGTCGCTTGACCAGTTCCTATTAATCCAAGCATTTTACTTGGCTCAGCTAACTGCTCTAAGGCAGTCAATATAGTGTTTGAAGTTGTAAGATATATAAAGTAACTCATAAATCCTATTAATGCTGCTTTATGCTTTTCTTTCTTCGCTAATGCAGCTGGAATTCCTATTGCAAATATAACTGAAAGATTGTTAATAATAGCCATCACGCAGTTATAAATTAAATCCCCAAATATTTGTATTGGTTCCCACTTCAAAAATGGAATTACACCTGTTAGTATATCATTTGTGAGTAATACCCCTATTACCATTAATATACCTGCACTTGATAGATACATTAACGGTTGAACCATTGCTTTTGCAAATGTTTCTAATCCTCCAAGTAGTTTTTCTTTCACTTTTATACCTCCTCCTAGATTATATAGTTTTATTTAAATAAAAAAGACCCAAAAATGCATATCTACTATGCTACTTTTCTGGGTCTTGCCTGCATTACCAGTCACAATCCATTTTATATTTATAAAATTTTTGTTAAATGTAATAATATATAAATCATTTCAGGTTTATCTAATTTATATTTAAACTCTTTTTCAATGTATTCATTTAGCTTTTCTAGGTATTCTACATTTTTTGGATGCTTTGTAAGTAAATACACATACATTTCAACCATTTTCTCATCTTCATAGGTTTCTTTCTTAAAAATTCTTTGTGCAAGAAACTTAAGATGAGTCATAAAACGTATTGTACTTAAACTTAATTCATCTAATTCTAGGCCATAGCATTCTTTAACTAGATCCATACTACCTCTTACAAATTTTAAGGTATCATATGCTAGATTATCATTTGATTGCATATTCACAAAATGTAGAGCTATGTAACCCGCTTCATCTTCGGGTAAATTAGTCTGACATCGCTTATTTATAATACTTAAAGCATTCATTCCTAATTCAAACTCTTTTGAATACATCACTTTTATATCCGGTAGCATTAAATTAGGTAAAAATACATTATTTTTTGTTCTTTCTATTGCAAAACTAATATGTTCTATTAGAGATAATATACCTTTATTATTAAACTTCCCATCATTATTTGGAATAAGTCTTATGATTTCATTTGATGCATCCATAACTTCTGGACTTACGTTATTTAATAGTTCTAAGAATTTAGTTTGCATATCATCTTGAACATAATATATTTTTTCTATTTTATCCTCATTAACTTGATCACCTGGGCGTTTATTAAAACCTATACCAAGCCCTAGTATGATTGCATCTTTTCCATCATCAGTCACTGTTGATAATGCATTATTGTTAAAGATTTTTACTGCTATCATATTAAATTACTTCCTTCCCTACTATTTCATAATTTCAATAACAGTGTCTTGCCCAGCAACAACTTCATTCTCCGTTATGCAATTTACTTTTGAGAATTCTGTATGATTTAATACAATCATCATCGTTGTAGTATCTACTCCTTGAGAAGCTATTTTTTCTCTATCAAAATAAATTATTGGGTCTCCCTTTTTAACAACATCTCCTTGAGATACTGCTGTTCTAAATCCATCACCTTTTAAATTAACGGTATCAATTCCTATATGAACTAATATTTCAACGCCTTCATCTGTAACCATACCAAAAGCATGTTTTGACTCTGGAAGTACAGTTATTTTACCATCACAAGGTGCTAAAGCAATATCATTGTTTGGAATAATTGCTATTCCATCCCCCATTAATTTTTTTGAGAACATAGAATCATTTACTTTCTCAATATTTATACTATTACCGCTCACTGTAGCTTCTAATTTATAACTTTTATTTTTTTTGAAAAAGTTTAACATTGAATTCCCCCCCTATTTAGTATAAGGATTCCCTTTTAAATAAAAAAGGCACGAATCCTCAGAATAAAATTATCTAAGAACTCATGCCTAATTTAATAGTTACACGTTAACTCTATAAAAACATTATATAACGTTTTCCAATATATTACAATACTTATTTTCTATTTTATTATATAACTCTTTATTTAATATATTCTTAATATCTAGCAATATTTCACTGGCTTTTTTAATAGATATTTCTTTATCCTGTGCATAAAAAACTATCTTTTCTGATCTTTTTCCTTCATAGATATTTATCCAAATAATATATCACTTTTATACGGAAAATCCTTACTTTCGAAAACTTTTTTACCTTATCATTGTAAGAAGAGTTTATTCTATAATAAATGTTATTTCTTTTAAGTATATCCATAACAACTAAACTAAGAGCTTCTATTATTAGTTGATTTTTAATCTTTGATATAATCATTTTATAATTTATTTTTTATTTTGGTTTTCATTATTATTAATTAAATCCTCAATAGATATTATAGTAAACGAACTTAATAATAAAGGTATGAAAATTATTAAATAAGCTAA
>CALESE010000155.1 GCA_937907205.1 uncultured Romboutsia sp.
TGACTGTTATATTTGTCCTAATAATAAGATTTTAAAATATTCAACTACTAATAGTAAAAATAAATAAAAGTTAGTTATAAGGCATATATGGCAAAATTATTTAGAAGAAGTAGATCACCTTAGACATAAGCCGTATGTAAAAAAGTTTACAGTAAATGTAAAGAAACAATTGAACGAGTATTTGCAGATAAAAAAGAAAAACATGGTATAAAATATACAAAATTAAGAGGTTTGTCGAGAATTAATATTGAGGTAAGCTTTATTTTCTCATTCATGAATCTAAAAAATTAGCCAATTGGATGTGGAAAGGCACATCCAATAATCTAAGGCTTAAGTCTATTTTTAGCATTTTATAACTAAAAATCTTTATAAAAAATAAAATAGCCATCTTATATAAATTAAAAATGGATATTTTGTCTACAATCTGAGAGAGCTTAATGCTCTCTTTTTTATATTAAAAGCATATAATAAATAGAATTTATAATATATTAAAATGGAGGGGATATATATTAATACTTTAAGCCTTTGTATGATTGTAAAAAATGAAGAAGATGTAATTGGACGTTGCTTAAAATGCGTAAAGGATATATTTGACGAAATAATAGTAGTTGATACAGGTTCAGACGATAAAACGACAGAAATTGTAAAAAAATATACTAATAATCTGTATTATTTTAAATGGATAGAAGATTTTGCAGCTGCAAGAAATTATGCATTTTCTAAAGCTACAAAAGATTATATTATGTGGTTAGATGCAGATGACATAATATTAGATCAAGATAAAGAAAAAATAAAAGAGCTAAAAGTAAATATGGACAAATCTACAGATATAGTAATGATGAAATATAATACAGGATTTGATAGTGACGGAAATATTACTTTTTCATATTACAGAGAAAGAATTTTTAAAAGAAGTAAAAAATTTAGATGGATAGGTGAAATTCATGAGGTTATACCTCCAGAGGGAAATATAATATACTCTGATGCGGCTATATCACATAAAAAGTTAAAGCATAATGATCCAAAAAGAAATCTAAGAATATTTGAAACTATGATATCTAAAGGTAAAGTGCTAGATCCAAGACAAGAATTCTATTATGCTAGAGAACTATACTATAATAAAAGATACGAAGATGCAATAAATACTTTTAATCATTTCTTAGATTCGGGTAAAGGATGGGTAGAAAACTGTATTAATGCATGTCAAGATTTATCATATTGTTATTATTCTATTGGTGAAAGTAAAAAGGCACTGAATTCTTTTTTTAGAAGTTTTGAATTTGACGAACCAAGAGCTGAAATATGTTGTGATATAGGTAAACATTTTTTAGATAGAGAACAATATAACCAAGCTATATTTTGGTATGAATTAGCCTTAACTAGAAAAATAAATGAAGTTTCTGGGGGATTTATATTAGTTGACTGTTATAACTTTACTCCATATATACAACTTTGTTTATGCTATTTCAGAATCGGAGATATAAAGAAATCAAGAGAATATAATGATAAAGCAGCCTCTATAAAACCAAATGATCCTGCTGTTGTATATAACAAGAAATATTTTGATAGTATAGAATTTTAGTCAATAGGATTAAGTATTTTGCTTAATCCTATTATTTATTAAAAAAATTGTAAATTTAAAACAATACATAATAAATATTAGGATAGTAGTACTTTATATGTAAAAAATAAAAAAATTATAGTAGTAAATTTATTTAATATGGACAACTTAAAAGTATAGATAATATAAAGAAAGGAATTTATTTATGAAAGTAAAAAGAGAAGAATTAGATAATAATAAAGAAATAAAAAAATTATTAAAAGAAAATGACACTAAAATGGAAATAGCAAAAGAAATTGCATCTAATAAAAAAGTTGCGGATATATTAGGAGATAGATTATCTAGACAAAGAAGATATCCACCTTGTTAAAAAATAATATATAGGAGTGAGTAAAATGAGCGATAACAGATTTAGAAATGGACATTATGAAGACGCTCTACAATACACAAAAGAAGTATTAAGTCAGAGCTCCTCTATAGAAGAAATAATAAATACATTTACTAAAGAAGATAAAGATGAAGATAAAGATGAATAACAAAAAAGCTATATTGGTTTATAATCAATATAGCTTTTTATACATAATATAATAATGGATTAAATTATATATGTAAACTATATAAATATTAAAAATGGCATCATAGAATATATTCTAGTAGGTCATTTTTGAAAGAAGCATAACATAAAGTTATCACAGAGTGTGCTTAATAGAAGTATTGTCTAATATATGAAATTTAATCAGTAATTTTAGATATTTTTATAAAGTATATTTAACAATATTTTTTATTGTATTATCATTCATAAATTTATGTGAATATTCATATTTATTATTTGAAACATCTTTATAAAAATATTAGTGAAATAAAAATTTTATGGGGGAATTTAAAAATGGAAAAAATAGAACCAAGCTTATTGGGAATAGAAACTAAAAAATTAGAAAATTGTAGTGGACTAAATACAGCTAAAGAAATAGTACATCAACCACATGCATGGAGAGAAGCTGTTGGAAATCTAGTAATAAATAAAGAAAATATAAAAGCATTTTTAGATAATTTTTTTGACAAAGAAGATTTTAGAATAATACTTACTGGAGCAGGAACATCAGCATTTGCAGGTGAAACTTGTGAATCATACCTAACTAGTATATTAAACAAAAGAGTAGAGGCAATAGCAACAACAGATTTAGTAGCAAGTCCAAGAAATCATTTTATAAAAGATATACCAACTCTTTTAATATCTTTTGCAAGATCAGGAAATTCTCCAGAAAGTGTATTTGCAGTAGAATTAGCAAAGAAATTAGTAGATGATTTATATCAAATAGTTATAACTTGTAATGAAGAAGGTAAATTAGCTAAAAATACTCAAGCTGATGATAAAAGTTTACTTTTATTAATGCCACCACAAACTAATGACTTAGGTTTTGCTATGACAAGTAGCTTTACAACTATGGTTTTAAGTGCTATTGGTGTATTTAATATAGATAATATAGATAATTATTCTAAAGATGTTGAAATATTAGCTTCATCTGTAGAAAAATTTATAGATGAAAATTATTTTAAAGTAAATCACTTAGCAAATGAAAGTTTTGATAGAATAGTATATTTAGGTTCTGGAACATCTAAAGGAATAGCAAGGGAAAGTTCACTTAAGGTATTAGAATTAACAGCTGGAATAGTTAATGCAAATTATGATACACCACTTGGCTTTAGACATGGACCAAAGTCAGTAGTAGATGATAGCACTATTACGGTAATTTATGTATCAAATGATGAATATACTAGAAAGTATGATATAGATTTAACTAATGAAATGTTACACCATAGAAAAAATGACAAAGTAGTAGTGGTTGGATGTGATGTAGATGAAGAAATAGCTAATAAAGCTGACTATTATTTTAATTTAGATAAACTAAATTATAGTGTTGAAAATGAAGCATTGTTACCACTTCAGCAGATAATATTTGGGCAATTATTATCATTTTTTAAATCCATAAATCTTGGAATAACACCAGATAACCCTTGTCCAACAGGAGAAGTAAATAGGGTAGTTAAAGGAGTAATACTACACAATTTAGATAAATAAAAATAAATGTATAGGGGGTATAATATGAGTTTAATATCTACAAAACAGATGTTGCTTAATGCACAAGAAAAAAGGTATGCAATTCCAGCATTTAATATACACAATCTAGAAACTATACAAGTAGTACTTAAAGCAGCTAATGATTTGAAATCTCCAGTAATACTTGCAGCAACACCATCAACTGTAAAATATGCAGGGGAAGAATATTTATTGGCTATAATAGAACAAGGTAGTAAATTAAATAATATACCAGTAACTTTCCACCTAGATCATCATGAGAATGTAGATGATATAAAAAGAATAATAACATTAGGTTGTAAATCTGTAATGATAGATGCATCAAAACATCCATTTGTAGAGAATGTAAAAATAGTTAAAGATATAGTAGATTTTGCTCATAACTATGGTGCAACAGTTGAAGCAGAACTTGGAAAATTAGGAGGAATAGAAGATGACGTAATAGTAAATGAAAAAGATTCATTTTTAACAGATCCAAGTGAAGCAGCTGAATTTGTTAAGTTAACAGGAGTAGATTCATTAGCCATAGCAATAGGGACAGCTCATGGATTATATAAAAGTGAACCAAAGCTTGATTTTGATAGATTAGAAAAAATAAGAGATGTAGTAGATGTTCCACTTGTACTTCATGGAGCATCAGGAGTTCCATTTAAAGCAGTTCAAAATGCAATAGATAAAGGTATATGTAAAGTAAATATTGCAACTGAGCTTAAAGTACCATTTTCTACATCAATAAAAGAATACTTTAATGAACATCCAGATATATCTGATCCAAGACAATATTTAGTTCCAGCTAAAAAAGCAATGTATGATGTAGTAGTAAAAAAGATAAAAATGTGTAAAAGTGAGCAAAAAGCATATGATTATAACTATAAAATATAATCAATCAATAGATCGATTATATAAATTAGCTATCATAAAAAGAATAAAATATTGTATTAAATACATTGATAGTATTTAAAATTTTCATAACTTTTTCTTAAAATACATAAAAACCTCCTTAGAATATGGAGGTTTTTATATAAACTCAAATATATATTTTATAATGTACAATATTTGGCACAAAAGTTAAGTTATTAGATAATAGTATAGACTTCTTTAAGAGGTATAATAGATCCCAAGTCTAATAAATATTCATCACTTAAAGATATTATTTTCTTATTTTTACTACTTACAAAATTAAGTATTTTTTCATAGTCTGGATGTTTTATTATATCACCATAAAACGCAATCTCATTATTAGATATAAGTCCACTGCATCCTCCAATAAAGCCATAATTCATATCAAATAAATCTATATGGCCTTTTCTTATCAACAAACAATCTATATCATATTTTATACATTCATTATAAATACCTTCGTCTGAAGTTATTATAGAATTTTCATCTAATATACATATAGAACATTTTGAATATCCTTGTTTAACATTAATTTTTTGTATATTATTTTTTTCTATATACTCTAAAATATTTTTATCAGTGTACTTAAAGTTATGTACAGCATATTTTCCCAATATAGCTACATTATAATGTATATTAAAAGGATATTTATATTGAATATCTGAATATCCTTTTAATACATTAAAGTTATGGCAACTTAATATATCTTTATAATATTCATATACATTAGGTGCTACAACAATATTATTATTATCTAACTTACAAACACTTATATCAGGGTGATACTTAATTGCATCATATGTATTTTTACAATATGTAGTTTTTATTAATCTTATATTTTTATCTTTTAATTTATTTTCCATTTTTAATGTAATTCTTTTATCAACGAGTGCCAAAGTTAACTTATTACTAGTTATAAAAGAACTTTCTACGTATTTCATAATATATCTCCTTATCTATAATATATAATTATTAATTTAACATAATATAATACCATATGGTAGATTATTTAAATGCTAAATTTAATAAAATATGTTGAGTAACAGATTAGCCAGTGTTAAAATTTTACTAGTGACTGACTGGTCGATCATAAAAATATTAAGGAGAGAATATATATGATTTCTAAATTTAGTGTAAAAAAACCTTTCACAGTTTTTGTTTCAGTGATACTAGTTATTATACTAGGAATAGTCTCATTTACAGGTATGACAACAGATTTACTACCTAAGATTGATTTACCTTATGTAATAGTAATGACAACATATCCTGGAGCAAGTCCTGAAAAAGTTGAAGAATCAGTAACAAAGCCATTAGAAGAAGTATTGGCAACAACTAGTGGTATAGAAAATATAAATAGTGTATCAAGTGAAAACTCTAGTATGATTATGCTTGAGTTTAATCAAGGTATGAATATGGATAGTGCAATGATTGATTTAAGTGGAAAAATTGATTTAGTAAAAGCTCAATTGGCAGATGAAGTAGGAACTCCTACACTAATGAAAATGAATCCAGACATGATGCCTATAATGGTGGCTAGTGTTGGTATAAATAACAGTAATATAAAAGAAACATCTAAGATTATAAAAGATGAAGTTATACCAAGCTTTGAAAGAATAGATGGAGTTGCCTCAGTTGATGCAACAGGTATAATTGAAGAAACTATAAAAATAACTTTAGATGATAATAAAATTGAGAAATTAAATGAGAAATTAAAAGATTCAATTGATAATAATATATCAAAGTCAAAGGCTCAATTAGATGATACCAAAAAACAAATTACTGAAGGAAAGTCTCAGTTAGAAAAACAAAGTAAAGAAAAAAATGAAGAATTTATTAATGCAAGTGCTGCTCTTAATGAAGGAAAATCAAAAATTAAAGACGCACTTAACCAGCTCACTACAGCAGTAAAAGAATTAGAAAAACAAAAAAATGATATAAATAATAAAAAGGCAATATTAGAAGATGCAATAAAAAAACAAGAAGAAAGTGGACTTAACGTTGATGATAAGCAAAAAGAAGCTTTGTCACAGCTTGAAAATGGAATAAATATTATTAATGAAAAGCTTAATGAAGTAAATAGTCAAAAGATAAATTTAGAAAAACAACTTAAAACTTTAAATGAACAAGAAAAACAATTAGAATCTGGAAAATTAATTTTAAATTCTGAATTAAATAAAGCTTCATCTACACTTTCAAATAGTGAGGTAGAACTAGAAAAATCATCAAAAGAATTAGAAAAAGCTAAGGAAGAAGCTTATAAAAATGCAGATTTAGGAAAAAACATAACGAAAGAAAATTTAAGCCAAATTCTGTCAGCTCAAAACTTTGCTATGCCAGCAGGTTATATATCTGAAAATGAAGAACAATATTTAGTTAAAATAGGAGATAAAATATCAAGTATAAATGATCTAGAGGAGTTAGAACTACTTAATATTGAAGGAGTAGGAAAGATAAAAGTTAAAGATGTAGCTGATGTTGAACTTACAGATAACTCAGAAAGTATGTATTCTAAAATAAATGGAAATGATGGAATAATACTATCTTTCCAAAAGCAAAGTACAGCATCAACATCAGATGTATCAAAGAAAATAAATGAAACTATAAAAAAATTAACAAATGAAAATAAAGATATGCATATAATTCCTCTACAAGATCAAGGTGTATACATAGATATAGTAATAAAATCGGTTTTAAGCAATCTTATATTAGGAGGAATATTGTCAATAGCAATACTTTTTGTTTTCCTAAAAAGTATAAGACCAACTATAATAATAGCGTTTAGTATACCTATAAGTGTATTATTTGCAATTACTATGATGTATTTTAGTAATGTAACAATGAATATTATATCTTTATCAGGATTGGCACTAGGTGTAGGTATGTTAGTTGATAATAGTATAGTTGTTATTGAAAATATATATAGATTGAAAAATGAAGGTATGAGTGCTACAAAAGCAGCAGTAAAAGGAGCTACTCAAGTTTCAGGAGCAATATTTGCATCAACATTAACTACTATATGTGTGTTTTTACCAATAGTATTTACTCAAGGATTATCTCGTCAATTATTCCAAGATATGGGCCTTACTATTGCATATTCACTAATAGCAAGTTTAATTGTAGCATTGACATTAGTACCATCAATGTCATCATCAATATTAAAAAATAATATAGAAAAAGAACATAAGTTATTTGATAAATTTGTAAATGTATACGAAAAATTGCTTAAAATAAGTCTTAAGCATAAATTTATTGTATTAACTGGATCTTTAGTTTTATTAGTATCAAGTGCAGTACTGACTATTTCAAAAGGGGCAGTATTGATGCCAGAAAGTGATAGTACTCAAATATCTGTAAGTCTAGAAATGCCAAAAGGATCAACAACTAAAGAGGTAAGAGATATGAGTGCTATTGTAATAGATAGAATTACAAAACTAGAAGATGTTGATACAGTAGGTGCACTTCAGAGTAGTGGTAGTCAAGGATTTATGTCTGGAGGAAGTAAAAATAGTGTATCTTTTTATGTTTTATTAAAAGAAGATAAAAAACTATCAAGCAAAGAGATAGGTAGCTTAATAAGTAAAAATACATCAGATTTAGATGCAAAAATAAAAGTAAATTCATCAACAATGGATATGTCAGCACTTGGTGGATCAGGAGTAAATGTAATAATAAAAGGGAAAGACTTAGATAAATTAAAAGAAATAGCTAAAGATGTATCTAATATAATAGAAAGTATAAAAGGAACAACTGATATATCTAATGGATTAGAAGAAGGAGAAAGTGAAACTAAAATAATTGTAGATAAAGAAAAAGCAATGGATTATGGATTAACAGTAGCCCAGATATTCCAACAAATATCAGCTGGAATAAAAACTGAAAATAATGCAACTTCACTAAATATTGGAGCAAATGAGTATCCATTAATAGTAGTAAATGATAAAAAAGATAGATTAGATAGAGAGAGTTTAAGAAATTATAAAATAAAAGGAAATAAAGATAATAAGGAAGTAGAAGTTAGATTAAGTGATATAGCTTCTATAAAAGAAGAAGAAAGTCTTACATCAATTAAACGTGAAAGACAGGTTAGAAATATATCAGTAAGTGCATCAATAGATAAAGATCACAATATTGGTCTTATTAGTAAAGAGCTAGATGATAAACTAAAAGATTACAACTTACCAGATGGATATACAATAGAAATGGGTGGAGAAAAAGAATCAATGGATAGTGCATTTGGTGACCTAGTAAAAATGATTACATTAGCTATATTATTTATATATTTAATAATGGTAGCTCAATTCCAATCATTATTATCTCCATTTATAGTATTATTTACAATTCCACTTGCTTTTACAGGAGGATTTTTAGGACTTTTAGTAACAAACTTTGAAATAAGTATGATATCAATGTTAGGATTTTTAATGCTTGCAGGTATAGTAGTTAATAATGGAATAGTATTTGTTGATTATGTTAATCAGTTAAGGCTTGAAGGAATGAATAAGAAAAAAGCTTTAATCATAGCTGGTAGAACAAGAATACGTCCAATACTTATGACAGCACTTACAACGATATTAGGGCTTTCAACTTTAGCATTAGGTATTGGTACTGGAGCAGATATGATTCAGCCAATGGCCATAGTTACTATAGGTGGATTGAGTTATGCAACTATTTTAACATTGTTTGTAGTTCCTATAATGTATGATATACTTAATCGTAAAGAATTAAAGCCAATCATAATAGATGAAGAGGATTAAATTAAATATTAAAAAATAAAAAATGACTTTTTTAATTTACAAAGGTGTTCAAATGCTAGATAGGGAATTTAAAGAAAGTAAATTTGTATATAGTGAAGATTTTATAAGAAGAATAAAAGGATTTATAATACAACATCATGGAAAAATAGAATATGGTTCACCAAAATCAGCTAATATGGAAGAATCATATATACTTAATTTTGCTGATAGTGTAGATGCAACATTAAATAGAATAAATATAATTAAAGAAGATTGCCATTATGATACATAGTCTGATTATGAAAAAAAATTAGATACAAGACTTTATTTATAAAGTATAATTATATACTTATATGTATCACAAGACTATAAATTGGAAATAATTTTAAATATCTAAAAGGAGATGATTTAAATGATAACATTTGTAGTTGGAGTATACATAGGTATAACAATTATGTGTTTATTTCAAATAAATTCAAAAAATAAAATTTAAATAAAAAATATAGATATACTTAAAATTAAGTATATCTATATTTTTTCATGAAATGTTTTACAAGAATTTAAAAAATAAAATGTGAAATACTAAATATGAAATAAAATCAAAGGAGGAAAAATAATGACTCATAGAAAAAGACATAGCACAAAAAAAATGGAAGATTATATAAATGAAAAAATAGAAGTAGCACATGAATTAGGTATACATGGAAGTAGTGATGTTGAAGTAAATACTAAAATTGCTTCAGCAGGAGAGTCTAAATATAGCAATAAGTCAATGGTTACCAGACATAATCATCACAATGACCAAAAAACTGCAAAAGAAAGATAAATAAAAAAGTCTCTTATTAAAAAGAGACTTTTTAGCTATTTTGAAGCAGGATTATTCATAGAATTATTGTTAGTAGGCATACTATATTTCATTTTTTGATACATAGGCTGAGTAGGAGCTAGCCAAACAGTACCTTCACCAGAGAATGTATTTAAGAAACCTTCACCATTTATAGCAGAACCAAATAGCGTTTTATCAGATTTAGTTACACTAAAAGATATACCTTTAGTTCTTGCTATAGCAAAGTTACCATCTACTTTTAATTCTTCTCCATGGGATAAACTAAATTCAACTATTTCATTTTTAGGAACATTACACTCTAAAACAATTATTCCGCTACCAGATAATTCTATTTGGAATAAACCTTCATTCCCTAAAATTGAAGAAGAGATATTTTTTTGCATAAAATCTTTTACTTCTATGCTAGATGAACAACAGAAAAACATTCCTTTATCAACGATTATAGAGTCATTATTTATCTCTAAAATTATATAATGTTTAAAAGCAGGTTCTAAATAAATTTCTCCACTACCTTTATATGTAGGCTTTATAGCACTTTCATTAGTTATTGAACCAGATACTGCCTTTTTAAATAAACCTCCAATACCGCCAATATTACTTTTTGATTCTATATCACCTTTGTAAAAGTAAAGAGCACCAGCTTCTGTTTTTACAGAACTATTTCTTAACTTTATTCTTACTTGCTTCATTTTAAGGCCTGATTGATTAGCAAAAAATATACCCATTGCCATTTCTATATCTTGAGGACCTTCTAAGCTATTATATGCAAGGACTTCAAAGTCGACATTGTTATAAGTTGCTTTATCTATTACAGTAGTTTTATCATCGATTGATTTAATCATAAAAACCTCCTAAGTTATTTATTTAAAAATACATTAATATTAAAATAAATACAATTTAGTTACAAATAAAGAAGCTTATTTTTAAGCTTCTTTTATGATAAATCTTTTTTGCAGTTGTTACAAATACCTTTAAGGTTTATATTTGAAGAAGTTATTTGAAGTCCTTGTTCTTCAGAAATCATTTTGTTTATATTATTTAATATTTTAGAATCTATATCACATATTTCACAACAATGTTGACATATAAAATGATGATGTTCACTAAGATTACCATCAAATCTATCCGGATACCCAGGTATACTAACTTTTTTTATAAATCCATGTTCTACTAATTGAGCTAAGTTTCTATATACAGTACCTAAACTTAAGTTAGGATTATCTTTTTTTAAATGATTATATATAAAGTCCGCAGTAGGGTGTACATGGTTTTCTACTATTGTATTTAAAATTAATTCTCTTTGCTTTGAAAATTTCATACTATCACCTACACCAATATAATTATTTACTTTAGATATACCACAAATAGTTAATCTTTAAACATAATATAAAGAAATATTTAGATTATATTTTAATTTCTATTTTTTCTTCTTATTTTTCTTAATTTTTTTGTACTCATTTTATTTTTAATTTTATTAGGTACACTTCTATCAAAAATATCTTCTACTACTTCTTCAGAATAATTCTCATTTTCCTAAAATCTAGATTTACAAGCAATTCTTGTTTCTGATGATAATGATATTTCTTCACCTAAAGCAACTAGAAATGAAACTAATATACCTAAATCTTCATCATTTTCTATTTCTTGTGATATTATAGCTGCAAATATAGTAACAAGTATAAGATATTGGTTAGATAAATTAAGACAGTATTGGTTTATATTGCAGTTTCTATGTACAAATCGTTTTTAGGTAGAATACCTCCATTTGCTATATATCAATATTTTATAATATGATATATATTTATATTTGTTACTAATTATAAAAATAAATTTGAAATTAAAAATACTTTAGTATATAATATTTTAGTAAAATTAAAAGACAGTTCGGAAGCCTCCTGTCTATAAATAAAACTACGGTAAAAAAATTATACAATGTATAAACTATTGTAAACCGTAGATTATTACGGTTTTTATTTTTTTGCTGCTAAATAGGCTAAAATAAATATTTAGTAGGAGATTGATATGAGAGTAAAAACAGAAAAAATAGTAATAATTGCTGTGGTTGCAGCACTTTACGCAGCTTTGACACTTGCGTTAAGTCCAATAAGTTTTGGACCGATACAATTTAGAGTTTCAGAAGTTATGACACTCTTACCTTTATTTTGGAAAGGGTATATAATTTCATTAACAATAGGATGTTTTTTAGCAAATCTTTTTGGTCCAGTTGGTATAATTGATGTAATATTTGGAACATTAGCTACATTAATAAGTGCTTATTTAGTATATATAACTGGAAAGTTTATGAAAGATAAAAAAATGTGTGTGTTAATAGCATCATTGTGGCCAACAATAATAAATGCTATAATAATTGGTATAATATTAAATGTAACTTTAGGATTCCCATTAGTTCTTTCTATGTTAGAAGTTGGATTTGGACAATTTGTAGTAATAACTATAGTAGGAGTTCCTTTATTTAAGCTTTTAGAAAGTAAATATGGTAGTCTATTTAGAAAATTAACTATTACAAAAGAATAAAAGTATTAAGGAGAAGTTATGGAAATAGCTAAAAGTTCAAAATTAATAGGTATAGGTGAAGAAGGAATAAAAAATTTAGAATCTATATCACATAAATTAAATGACAATATTTATTTAGAAAAAATAAATATTAAACAAGATGTAGATAAAGAGTATGTAAGAGCATTACTTGATGGAATAGATGTATTATTCTTAACTTATTCTAGTGAAGATAAAGAAGCTTTAAATATTGTAAAAGCTATAGGTATTATGGCAAATGAAAGAAGAGTTTTATCTATAGGTTTAAATTCATCAACTAAAGAAGTAAAAGATAGCTTAGAAATAGATAGAGAAATTCATATAAATGATGAAAATACAGAGAAATTATTTGATATATTTAATATGATGCTTGATTCTATGCTAGATACTTGCATGATAAATATAGATTTAACAGATTTAAAAGAAGTTATAATGGGGAAAAATGCTATAAAATATTCATGTGAAGAATTTAAAAATACTGAATCTCAAGAAGAGATAGTTAAACTTTTATTTGATAATATGATTAAAACAAAGGAAGAACTTGTAGGTAAAAAAGGAATTGTGCTTTTAGAAATGGGTTCAAATGATTTTAAATCAGAAGATATGATAAAATTAAATAGTCTTTTAACTTTAATTCAAGATTCTTGTGAAGATACATATGAATCTATATTCTCTATATATTTAAAAGAAGAATTAAATGGAAAAATAAAGGTTGGATTAATTTACAACTAATAATATAAACTCACTAGGTAAAACTAGTGAGTTTTTTAGTATGTATATAACATATAAATACTGTAAATAATTTCAATAGAATAATTATTTATAGGAGTAAATTATGATAAGAGATAGAAGAGTAAAAGAGATAATAGTTGCAATTACTAAATCAATGACAGAAAGTAACTCACTAAAGAAAGCATTAGATATGTTGCATTTGGATGAAATAGTAAAGAGTGGAGACTCAGTAGTTATAACACCAAATTGGGTAAATTTAAATGGAGTAAAATCAGGAGCAACAGTAGAAACAAAGACATAAAAAAATTAATAGAATATATTAAGTCAAAAAATTCATCTAAAGTAACCATAGCAACTGGGTCTTAAGGTGCAAAAACACCTGATGTTATGAAATATGATAAAGTTATAGAAGATGAAAAAGTAGAGTTTGTTGATCTAAACTATGGACCTTACATAGATTTAAATTTAAATCATGATATTATAAAATTAACACCAATAAATAAACTTAAAAAAAAAGCAGATGATTTATAAGAGCAATTATTAATGAAATACCAATAGATTTATCTATAGTAATCTGTGAAAAAGCAATGATAGGTACAGGCCCATCAAATGGACTTGCAGTAGATAATCCTGGACTTATAATTGCATCAACAGATCCATTAGCTTCTGATGCAATAGAAGCTAGACTTTTAGTTTTTTTACCACAAGCAGTATCATATCTTTATGGGTTGTACAAAGATAATGTGGGATAAGTTAATCCTGATAAAATGACGATAAAGGGACTTAATTTGCAAGAAGCAGAGAGATTATTTAGTAGATGTGCATATGTTAAAAAAGATGTCACATTAGATAAAGATAAGATTAAAGATATACATGGAGAATAATTTATATTTAGACTAAGTATAAAAGCAGTTACAATGTAATTTGTGACTGCTTTTATTATAAAATTTTAACATGTAGATTAGTTGACTAAAACAAGTATTTATTATATCATAAATAATGTTGTATAATTGAGAAATTAAACTTAATAAAGAAAGGAAATAAGGCGAATGTTACAAGTTACAAATGTTGGACTTAGATTTGGTGATAAAGAGTTATTTAAAGATGTTAACTTAAAATTCACTAAAGGTAATTGCTACGGGATAATAGGAGCTAATGGAGCAGGAAAATCTACTTTCCTAAAAATATTAGCTGGAGATATAGAACCAAATACAGGAAGTGTATCTATAACTGAAAAAGAAAGAATGTCAGTTTTAAGACAGGACCACTTCAAGTATGAAGAAGATACAGTTTTAAATGTTGTTATAATGGGACACGAAAGACTATATCAAATAATGCAAGAAAAAGATGCATTATACATGAAAGAAGACTTCTCTGAAGAAGATGGAATAAAAGCTGCTGAGCTTGAAGGTGAGTTTGCTGAACTTGATGGATGGGATGCAGAAACTAATGCCGAAAGATTATTAATGGGTCTTGGTATAGATAAAGATATGCATTACAAGCAAATGAAAGAATTAACTGGGGGAGAAAAGGTTAAAGTATTACTTGCTCAAGCATTATTTGGTAAACCTGAGATACTAGTAATGGACGAACCTACAAACCACTTAGATTTCCAATCAATAAACTGGTTAAATAATTTCATAATGGATTTAGAGGATTCTATTGTAATAGTTGTATCTCACGATAGACACTTCTTAAACCAAATATGTACAAATATAGTTGATGTTGACTTTGGTAAAATACAAATGTACGTTGGTAACTATGACTTCTGGTATGAGTCAAGTCAATTAGCATTACAACTTGCTAAAGATCAAAATAAAAAAGCTGAAGAAAAGATAGCTCAATTAAAAGAGTTTATAGCAAGATTTAGTTCAAATGCTTCCAAAGCAAAACAAGCAACATCTAGAAAAAAACAATTAGATAAGATACAAGTTGAAGAAATACAACCTTCAAGAAGAAGATACCCATATGTAGGGTTTACTCCAGAGAGAGAAATAGGAAATGAAGTATTAGAAGTTGAAGGATTAACTAAAACAGTTGATGGAGTTAAAGTTTTAGATAATATATCTTTTAGATTAGATAGAGATGATAAAGCAGCTTTCATGGGAGATGAAATTGCTATAACTACTTTATTTAATATATTAATGGGAGAAGATACTGCTGATAGTGGTACATTCAAGTGGGGAGTAACTACTTCTCAATCATATCTTCCTAAAAATCATAATCAATACTTTGATGGTGTTGAATACTCATTAGTTGACTGGTTAAGACAATACTCAGAAGAAAAGAGTGAAAGTTTTATAAGAGGATTCTTAGGTAGAATGTTATTCTCTGGAGAAGAAGCTTTAAAACAAGCTCAAGTATTATCTGGAGGAGAAAAAGTTAGATGTATGCTATCTAAACTTATGTTATCAAATGCTAACGTTTTAGTATTAGATGACCCAACTAACCATTTAGATTTAGAAAGTATAACTTCTGTAAATAAAGGTTTAGAGAAATTCCAAGGAGTATTATTATTTAACTCTCATGACCAAGAGATGATACAAACTCTTGCAAATAGAATAATAGAGATAACTCCAGGTGGAATAATGGATAGAAAAACTACACTTGATGAATACTTAGAAAATAAAGATATACAAAAGCAATTAAAAGAAATGTACGGAGATACAAAGAAGTAATTGATTTGTAATATATTAACTAACAGGAAATACCTTTTTGTATAAGATAAGATGAAAAAATGCGTGTTAACATTTTTGAAATTTTAGATTTTATATAAGGAGGTATTTTTTATGCAATTAAAAGAAATAATAGAAGAATTTTTATTAGAATTGGATATAAGAGGTGCTAGTAAAGAAACTATAAGGAGTTATACCAATTCTTTAAAGGTATTTAGCGATTATATTGGTGAAATAGAAGTAGAAAAAATAAAAGCTGTACATATTAAAGGGTTTGCTAAATTTAATAAGGATAGAGGATTGATGTATATCTAGTTTCAAAATTATTAGGTCACTGTAATGTATCTATAACAGAAGAGTATTTAAGAGGTTTAACCAAACTAGATATATTAGAAATGAGTAGAGGATGTTCTATATTAGAAAATTTGTAAATTGAACAACAATACAATATTTAATATTATAAAATATGGTATAATAACCATAATATGACACTAGTAAAGGGGATGAAAATATGAATGATATTACTTATATTGATGATTATTTTATAATAGATGAAATTTGTTTTGGAAAAGTATATAAAGTAAAATCTGATGATAATATTTATGCATTAAAAATTCTTAATGAAAAAGATGATGATGTATTAAAATGATTTTAATGAGAGATAACAATACACAAATCTTTAAATCATGAAAATATTATATCTGTTATAGATTTTAAATTAGATAAAAGTGAAAAAAATTATTATGTTATGGATTTAGCAGATGGAAATCTTAATGATATAATAAATGAATATAGACAAGAAAATTTTAGTGATTGTATGGATGATGATACAGTTTACTACTATTTTAATCAAATATTAAATGGCGTAGAATATGCATATAAAGAGGGCATAATACATAGAGATTTAAAGCCATTAAATATATTAAAATTTGGATAAAATCTTAAAATATCTGATTTTGGATTGGGTAAATTTTTAGAGGTTGATATGACGCAACTAACGCAGACTAAATTTGGTATGGGAAGTAATATATATGCATTTCCAGAGCAACTTGTTGAAGGTAATGCTAAAAATGCAGATGAAAAGTCGGATATATATGCATTAGGGCAAATACTTTATGAACTAATTACATTTTCATCGCCAATAGTTATAAATGAAGAAAAGTTAAAAAAGTCAAAGTTTAGATATATTGTAAAAAAGGCTATAAAATATAATCCTAATGATAGGTTTAAAAGCATAGAAGAAATGAGAAATAAATTTGAAGTATTATTTAATTCAAAAAAGAATAAAGGTTGTATCTAAGAATTTATAAATAAATATAGTTTATTGGAAGAGAGTAAAAATACTAATATATTATCTGATCTATTAGTATTACTAATAGATAATAAAGAAGATTATAATTTATATGTAGATTGTTTCATGAAATTAAATTCAAATGATATTGATAATATGTATAAAAATGATAGCGATAATCTAATAAATGTTATAGAAATATATTTAGAACATATAAACTGTCATCATTCATTTAGTTTTGTAGATAAAATAAGCAATTTTATAATAGACATATTAAAGATTGTAGATAATGTAGATATAATAGAAAAGTCAATATTAGTTTTACTAAGATTAGGATATATACATAATAGATTTTATGTAGGAGATAGTTTAATAAAATATATGTGTAATATTGATGATGCTGAAATATTAATGATTTTTGAAGAGTGCTTAGAAAAAGACAAAAATTGTGAAAAATGGATTAAAATATATATAGATAAATATAAATTACCGATTAATAATCTATTATCATAAGCTACAATTTGTTAGAAAAGAATTAAATTTTAAATATTGAATACGTTATTTTTATTGTAAGTAAAGAATTAATTATATAATTTTAATAATATAATATTAGAAAATAGGAAGCAGGTTTAATACCTGCTTTTTATTTATATATTCCGATAATATAAAGGTTGCGACCAAAGATTTTATAAATACATATAGATAAATAAATAAATAAAGTATTAGTATTATTGGTAAACTTATCAATTCTGAAAATATTATAAATAATTCTAAATTCATTAATTACCTATCTTTTAATTTTTACTTAGAGTATAAACAATTAATTTATAAATCAATCAGAAATAAAAATATTTTTCATGGTATTTTTACATTTGGTGTTTTTGTTGTAAATCATTAAATATAAGCCTTAATAATAGTATAATCCCCTTATAGTAGACACATAAATCGTATAATGATGCTAAATATGACTATGATAAAGGGGTTTTTATGTGCCTAAAAAATATAATACATACAATAAAGAATTAAAATTGAGAGCTATAGATATGTACATAAATGAAGGTATGAGTGCACTTAGTGTTGCACGAACTTTAAATATAAAGAATAAAACACAAGTACAAAGATGGGTAGAATTATTTAACTCTAAAGGTAAGTTTGCTTTTGATGAAGAAACTCGAGGTAGAGCTAAGGGTCCTCATAAAGGTAGGCCTAAAACTAAGTTTAATTCTGTTGAAGAAGAATTAGACTATTTACGTATGGAAAATGAGTTTTTAAAAAAAGCTATATGCCCTATCGGGGAAGAAAAAATAAGTTTTATATTCAAAATTATTAAGTCTTTATCTAATAAGTATAAAATATCTAACCTTTGTAAATTAACCGGTGTTTCGCAAAGCGGCTATTATAAATAGCTTAAAAAACCTACACAGACTACCGATAGGGCTAAAGAAAATAAAATTATAAAACAATATATTTTAGAGTTACATAAAAAATATAGGGGTACCTACGGTAGAAAAAGGATTTGGATATGCTTAAATAGGATATTACCATTTTCTGTTAATCATAAAAGAGTATATAGATTAATGAAAGAACTAGGAATTAAATCTGTTGTTAGGAAAAAAGTATATAAACGTAAATTTAAAGCATATAAAGTTGCTGATAATATCTTAAATAGAGATTTTACTGCTAGTAAACCTTTAGAAAAAATATGTATGGATATAACATACATACCCGTTAGCAACAAGCCTGGTAAGTTTTTATACATGAATGCAGCTAAAGACTTGTTTAATGGAGAAATTATAGCATATGATATTAGTTCAAAATACAATAGATAAACTTATAAATATGAATTTACAAAGTAACTGTATTTTACATACGGATCAAGGATTTCAATATACTAGAAGGCAGTATTCATTTAAATTAAAAGAAAATGGAATTATACAATCTATGTCTAGAAAAGGTAATTGCTGGTATAATGCTCCTATTGAGAGTTTTTTAGCCATTTAAAATCAGAACTTATATATTTAATTGATTCTAAAGATCCAGAAGAAATTACTAAGCTTATAGATGATTATATATATTTCTATAATCATGAACGTGTACAAATAAAAACCGGCATGAGTCCAGTTGAATACCGAACACATGCCGCATAAAGTGCTTTTTTATGATTGTCTACTTGACAGGGTCATAACTATTCAACAGGTGTCATATTTTTTAAATTTGATTGAAATCTCTCATTAATTATACCAATGTATATAATCATTTATTGCATTAATTAAATCTTCTCTACAGCTGTATGAATTTTAGTAAATTAATTCTGTTTTTAGATGTCCAAAGAAATTTTCAATACATGCATTTTTAAAGGCTTCGCCTAGTGTCTTCTCAACAAATGATATATCTAAACTATCACTAATTTTATAAGCTATAATTTCTCTA
>CALESE010000156.1 GCA_937907205.1 uncultured Romboutsia sp.
ACTATTTTTTTATATATTTTTATGTGTTGCACTTAATATGATAATTTATCTTATAAAAAAATCGACCATATATTTCAAAACCTGTAACTAATATGTAAAATTTATTTACAAAGTTATACTTAGTGTAGTAACCTATATATAGGTATGTCAAAATAATATACATATTGTTAGATTTTTTAGTAGGAGGGATGAGTATGAAAAATAATATAGTAGTGAATTCGTTGTTATTAAGTTCAGCAATAGTAGCTATAGGAGCAACAGATGCATATGCAGCACAAACAGGGACTGTCACTGCTAGTGCATTAAATATAAGAAGTGGAGCAGGAACAAATTATTCAGTTATAACTAAAGCATACAAAGGCGAGAGCGTTGATATATTAAATACAAGTAATGGATGGTATAAAATAAAGTTATCAAGTGGAAAAGTAGGATGGGCAAGTTCAGATTATATAACTAAAATAAATAATTCATCAAATAATAACTCACAAAGTGGAACATTAATATCAGGGTATGGAAAAGTAACTGCAAGTGCATTAAATGTAAGAAGTGGAGCAGGAACAAGCTACTCAGTAGTAACAAAAGCATACAAAGGTGATAAAGTAGAATTGTTAGAGTCATCAAATGGATGGTATAAAATAAAATTATCAAGTGGAAAAGTAGGATGGGCAAGTTCAGATTATATAACTAAAATAAATAATTCATCAAATAATAACTCACAAAGTGGAACATTAATATCAGGGTATGGAAAAGTAACTGCAAGTGCATTAAATGTAAGAAGTGGAGCAGGAACAAGCTACTCAGTAGTAACAAAAGCATACAAAGGTGATAAAGTAGAATTGTTAGAGTCATCAAATGGATGGTATAAAATAAAATTATCAAGTGGAAAAGTAGGATGGGCAAGTTCAGATTATATAACTAAAATATATAATTCTAATAATAATACTGAAAATGAAACACCTTCAATAGATAAAGCTCAAGCGATAGTAAATTTAGCTACTAAGCAATTAGGTAAACCTTATGTTTGGGGCGCTGAAGGTCCTAATTCATTTGACTGCTCAGGATTAATTTATTATGTATATAAAAATGCTGCAGGAATGAGTCTTCCAAGAACATCTATAGAGCAATCTAGAACTGGAATAACAGTTAGTATGTCTAATTTAAAACCAGGTGACTTAATATTCTCTAGTACGGATGGTAGTGGAAGTATTAATCATGTAGGAATATATATAGGTAATAATGAAATGATACATGCTCCAAAGCCAGGAGATGTAGTAAGTAAATCAAAGATGAATACATCTTATTGGATAGATTCATATGTAGTGTCTAAAAGAGTATTATAATAAATATATTAAAAGCAGATTAAAAATTTTTAATCTGCTTTTTTAATGAAAAAATAGTATATAAGATACTTTATGGTATAATAATTAATTGTGTATATTATAGAAGGAGAATATTATGAATTGTAAATTTATAGATTTTAAATTAAATAAATATATATTAAAAGCATTGAATAACTTAGAATACAAAATTCCTACAAAAGTACAAGATAAGGTAATACCTATATTACTAAATAAAGAAGATGTAGTAGTACAGTCTAAAACAGGAAGTGGAAAAACAGCAAGTTTTGCAATTCCATTATGTGAAAGTATAGATATAGATAAAGGCATACAAGCTTTGGTAATAGTTCCTACAAGAGAACTATCACTTCAAGTAAGTGAAGAGATATCAAATATAGGTAGATTAAAGAAAATAAGGAGTATTAGTATATATGGAAAGCAACCTATAAAAGAACAAATAATATCATTAAAGCAAAGAGTTCATATAGTAGTTGCAACTCCAGGAAGAATAATAGATCATATTCAAAGAGGAACTATAAATTTAGATAAATTAAATTATTTAATAATAGATGAAGCAGATAAAATGCTTAATAAAGGTTTTGTAGAACAGATGGATTTTATATTCAAAAATTCTAAGTCTAAAAAAGCAATAGGATTATTTTCAGCTACGATAGATAAAGAAATTGAATATATTTGCAAAAAATATATGAATAATCCTATAATCATAAATATAGAGGAAAATATTTCAAAAGCTAATAAACAAATTAATGAAAATATAATAAAAGTAGAAGAAAAAGATAAATATGAAATGTTAAAAAAAGTAATATACTTAGAGAATCCAAAATCTATTATTATATTTTTAAATACAAAAGATAGGGTTTCGAAATTATATAATCAAATGAAAAAAGAAAAATTTTTAGTAAGAGAGCTTCATGGTGATATGTCTCAGGATAGAAGGATGTATGTACTAAAAGATTTTAAAGAAGATAAATGTAATATATTAATAAGTAGTGACGTAGCATCAAGAGGAATACATATAGATGAGATTTCCCTGGTAATAAACTATGATGTACCAAAAGATAAAGAGAATTATATACATAGAAGAGGTAGAACTGGAAGAAAAGATAGTTTTGGTAAAGCTATAACGTTAGTTACTTCAAAAGATGAAAAATATATAAATGAAATAATAGATTATATAGGATATGAATTAAAAGAAATTGAGCAACTTGACAATGATAAAGTAAAATATGGAAAATTTAAATTTGATAATAAAAGTAAAAATTTATTAAAATCTAAAAAAAACAAAAAAGAAGAAAATAAGATACATAGTGAAATAACAACTATTTATTTAAATGCAGGAAAGAAAAAGAAATTAAGAGCTTTAGATATAGTAGGAGCAATAAGCAATTTAGAAGGTATGACTGGAGAAGATATAGGTGTAATAAAAATAGAGGAACTATGTTCTTATGTAGATATATTAAATTATAAAGGTGAAAAATTACTTAAAAAATATAGAGAAATAAATATAAAAAAGAAATTAGTAAAAATAAAAAGAGATAATCTAAATAAATAGAAGATAATCGGAGGTAAATATGATACTCAATAAAGAACATTTTTTAGAAAAATATGACATAAAAGAAGAGTACTTGAATGAAAATAATATAAGTTGGAGTAACTTAGTTGAAATATATAATGATTATAATATATATAGGAAAAGTTATGAAACTCAAGCTGAATTAATAGCAAATATATTGAGAAGTCATAAAAAGGTTCACTCTGTAAAACACGGGTTAAAGATGGAGAACATTTAATAGAAAAGATTATAAGAAAGACAAAAGATAGAAGAAAAAAGTATGGAGAAAGTTTTAATTTTACAATAGAAAACTATAAAGAAGAAATAACAGATTTATTAGGAATAAGAGTAATACATATATTTAAAGAAGATTGGGAAAAAATACATTATTTTATAAGTGATATGTGGAAAGTAAATGAAATAGTTGCTAATATAAGAGAAGGTGATAACACTAAAACATTTGAAGAATTAGGAATAGAAGTTTGCTCTAGGTTATCTGGTTATCGTTCAGTTCATTATTTAGTAGAATCATATCCTACAAGTCAAAAAGTTATATCTGAGATACAAGTAAGAACTATATTTGAAGAAGGGTATGGTGAAGTTGACCACCAACTTAGATATTCTTTAAGAGGTATACCTGAAGTACTTGAGCAAAATTTAATGCTCCTAAATAGAATAGCTGGAAGTTCTGATGAAATGGCATCACTTATAAATATGTTAAGTAAAAGTTTTAAAAATATAGAAAAAGATTTTAAGGAACAATTAAGTATAAAAGATCAGCAAATATTAAATATAAGAGAAAGTATATTAAATAGTAAGTCTATATCTGAATATGATAAGGAATGTTTTATAAAAGATATAGATAATATAATTAAATAATAAATGAGTTTTTGAATTAATAGTATTATTTATAATATGAATATTATGACTGTGGATAATAAATTAAACACATATTTATAAGATTTATAATATATATTAATGTATAAAAGTGGTATACATTAATGGATAGAATTAAATTAAATTTAGTATCTAAAAATAAGATATTAAAGTCACTAGGATTTACAGTTATATTGTGAATAATTTCTTTTATTCTAGTATTTATAGTTACATCTGTAACTACTTTAATTATAATGTCAGATATTCTTTCTTACAATAGTATAAATATTGGCAAAATAATAGCGATAATATTAACTATTTTACTATTAATTGTATATATTATATTTACTTATATGGTTACTCAAACTACATATATAATAATTGAAAAAGAAAATATTGGAATAATAGAAGCTATGAAATTAAGTGCTAAAATTATAAAGGGTAATAAGTGGAAATACTTTGTACTTCAATTAAGTTTTATTGGTTGGGCAATACTATCTATTATAACTTTTGGGATATGATTTTTATGGTTGATACCATATGTAACATTGACATCAACTAATTTCTATAAAAATCTAAATAAAGAATAAAGTATTTTTATATTACATAAATTAATAAGATATATCATAAAATACAATGAAATAAGAATAAAAATTAAAATAAAAAGGATATTTAATAGATTTTGTAGAATTAGAATAAATTAAATAAACTTTCTAAATCAAATATAGTTATATGCAAAATGTATAAAAGAATAAATTTTCATATTTATATAAAAATGTTTATATAAAGGAGGAATAAATATGAATGTAACAAAGGTAGCTATACTAGGTGCAGGCAATGGTGGATTAACTGCTGCAGCAGATTTAAGCAAAAGAGGATTTGATGTTGCTCTTTATGAATTACCTCAATTTTCGTCAAATCTTGAAGTTGTAAAAAAAAGAGGTACTATACTTTTACAAGAACCAACAGGAGAAAGTTTAAATAAAATAGGTTTAGTAACAACAGATATAGAAAAAGCAATACAAAATGCTCAGGTGGTTATGTTAACTATACCAGGTTTTGCAGTAGAAGCTTTTGCTGAACAACTAGCTCCAGTCATAGATGAAGAACAAATAATTTTACTAAATGGTGCGGCATCTATGGGGTGTGTAAGGTTTGTAAATAAGGCTAAAGAAATGGGAATAAATAAAAACTTTAAAATAGCCGAATTAAATAGTCTTACATATGGCACAAGAGGATTTGCTAGTGAAGCAAGAGTAGAGTTATTTCTTAGAGTTAAGAAAGTATTTATATCCGCATATCCATCAAAAAATACTGATGAAATAGTATCGATATGTATACAACTATATGATAAATTAGTTGTAGCTAAAAATATATGGCAAACTACACTTGAAAATGGAAATCCAGAAGTACATCCAGGACCAAGTCTTTTAAATGCAGGAAGAATAGAATATTCAAATGGAGAATTTTGGTTATATAAAGAAGGTATAACAAAGCATACAGCAAATATTATAAAGGCAGTAGAACAAGAAAGAATAGCATTAGGAAAAGCATTTGGGTTTGATGTTGATGGTGCAATTCAAGGAAGATATGAAAGAGGTTATTTCTCTACTAATAAAGGAGAAATACATGAACTATTTAACAATAGTGAAGTATTTACAGCTATAAAAGGTCCATTAAGTGTGACATCTCGTTATTTAATAGAAGATATATCAACAGGTTTGGTGCTTTGGTCAAATCTTGGGAAAGTATTAAATGTACCTACTCCAAATATAGATGCAATAATAACTTTAGGCAGTTCTCTACTTAAAATTGATTTTTATAAAGAAGGTTTGACTTTGGAAAAGCTAGGGTTTGAAGGATTAAACAAAAGTCAATTAGAACAAGCCGTACAATGATAAATAAACTTGATATTAGTATGTATATAGATGCACACACACATTTGGATTTTTATGGTGATAATATATCAAAAGCAATTAAAGATATAAATGAAAATAGAATAGTAACATTAGCTATAAGCATGGATATAGAAAGTTACAATAAAAATAAAGAATATAGTAAGGAAAGTGAATATATAAAGCCTTGTTTTGGGATTCATCCTTGGAAAGCAAACGAGTATAATAAAGACTTAAAAGAATTGATACCTTATATTGAAGAAAGTGAAATGATAGGAGAAATAGGTCTTGATTATGTGTGGGTAGAAGATAAATCTACATATGAAAAACAAAGAGCAGTATTTAAATTTATTTTAGATGAAAGTATAAAAAGAAATAAAGTTATAAATTTACATACAAAAGGTGCAGAGGAAGAAATATATAATATTCTCAACAAATATAATTATAATAAAGTTATAATACATTGGTATAGTGGGGACTTAGAAATTTTAAATAAGTTAATAAATATTGGATGTTACTTTACTATAAGTGTTGATATTGGATTCGATGAATATACATATAAGGTTTTAGATAAAATCCCATTAGATAAATTATTACTTGAAACAGATGGACCTACAGCATTAGAGTGGATTAATGGAGAATATGCTTATCCAAGTTTTATAAAAGAAGTATATAATAGAGTGAGTAAACATAAGAATATTGGAATAAATGATTTAAAAAAATTAATAGAGGTTAATTATAATAATTTGCTTAAGTTATAAAAAATAGGTGTAAAATTTACACCTATTTTTTATTCTATATCATAACCAAAATTTTTACTTATTATTCTAGTATAACTTATAGATTTTGATATGCTTTCTAATATATTATCTTTATTTTTATACTAATAGTAAATCATTTTCAAATTCTTTTTCATTTTCTTCTAAATACTTTTCACAAGATGTAGCAGCTATAGCACCATCTGAAACTGCAGTTACAATTTGTCTAAGTGATTTAGGTCTTAAATCTCCTGCAGCATATACACCTTCAACATTAGTTTGCATATTATTGTCTGTAGGAATATATCCATATTCATCTAATTCAACTATATCTTTGAATAAATCAGTAGCAGGAATGTGCCCAGCTAAAACAAATAGACCAAAAGCTCTATCATTTTTTGATAGTTCATATTTATATTTTTCATTAGTTATATTATTTATATATTCTATATAAGTAGGTTGTAAATCACCACCAACTTCAACTATTTCAGTATTAAATTTAACTTCAATTTTATCATTAGCTAAAACTCTATCAGCTATAGATTTTGCACAAGAAAACTTAGATTTTCTAACAAATATAGTAACTTTTCTTGCTAACCTTGCTAAGAATAAAGACTCTTCAGCAGCAGCGTATCCACCACCTATTACGAATACATCAAGGTCTTTATAGAATCCTCCATCACAAGTTGCACAATAAGATACACCTCTTCCATAGAACTTTTCTTCTCCAGGGAAACTTATTTTTCTAGGATTTGCTCCAGTTGCAATTATAACTGATTTTGCTTTAAATATTCCAGAAGTTGTATGTATTATTTTTACTTTTTCATTAAAATTCATTTCATTTATTTCAGAGTACTCAAATTCAACGCCAAAATTTTCTGCTTGTTGTCTCATATTTTCAACTAAACTAGGTCCATCAATTTCTATTATTCCTGGATAGTTTACAACTTCAGATGTTGTAACAGCTTGTCCTCCAAGGTACTGTTTTTCTATAATTAATGTACTTAAGTTAGCCCTTCCTGCATAAACTCCAGCAGATAATCCAGCAGGACCGCCGCCAATTATTATTGTGTCATATATTTTACTCATATTATTAGCTCCTATTAAATTAATTTATATTATGTTAATACCAAAGTAAAAAATACTTTAAACATTATTTTAATATGTGCAAGATTTATGTTTAGTATGTAAAATTAGGTAGATATAAAATAAAGTTATATATAGTAAAAAATAGGTATGAATTTTCATACCTATTTTACTTATAATATAAAAAATGAAGCAGCAATTATTAAGTAAACTGATAATAATTGAACACCTTCAAGCCAATTTGACTCTCCATCATTTGCAACTTTATTAGCAATTAAAACAGATGCAATCAATGCTATAAGTTCAAATTCGTTAAACACGATACTCATAGGTATAAAAAATAAGCTCAAGAATATTAAAACAGGAGCAACAAATAATATTATCTGTAAGCTTGATCCAATAGCTATTTCAAGGGCTACATCCATTTTATTTTTTCTAGCCATTATAATTGCAGTACTATGCTCGGCTGCATTTCCTATTATTGGTATTAATATTATACCTACAAAGAATTCACTCCATCCAAGACTTTGTGTTATTGGTTCTATACCATTTACTAAAAATTCACTTTCTATTGCAATAAGTACAGTTGAAATTATTAGTATTAATATAGATTTTCCTAAAGACCATTTTGCACTTCCTTCAGTATTATTATAAATGTCTTTATGAGTGTTAAAAGAAAAAATTAAGCTTAAAATATATATTATAATCATTACAACTGCAACAAATACACTTAGTCCCTCATATCTTGTATTAAGAAGTGCAGGATCAACTGTATGAGTAAATAAAGCGGGTATACATAAACCTAGTACAGAAAATAAAAGCATACTTGAAGATACTTCTACAACTTTTTTATTAAATTCTTGAGTTTTATATTTTAATCCACCAGCTAGCATACTTGCACCAAGCACTAGTAATATATTACCTATAACAGAACCAGCAATTGATGATTTTACAACATCAAATAAACCTTCTTTAAGAGCAAAAAAAGATATTATAAGCTCTGTGGCATTGCCAAAAGTTCCATTTAAAAATCCTCCTACTTTAGGTCCAGAGTAAAAAGAAATTTCCTCAGTACCTTCACCCATAAGTCCAGCAAGCGGGATTATAGATAAGCAAGCTAACACAAACATTAATGAACTAGAAGCATTCATAAATTTAGCAATAAAACTTATAGGTACAAATATAAGCATATATTTTAATATTTTCATATAAGAAATTAACCTCCTTTTAAAATAATCTAGACATATATTGTCCTTATTTAGGTTAAATTATAATATTTATAAAAATATGTTTTTAGTAGAATTAATTAAAATTTTTAATATACATAGCAAGAAAAGATCAAATTCGACAAGGTAGTTGTTGTATAATAAGGGTGTATTTATATAATATATTTAAAAATATTGGGGAGTAGTTTAAATTTGTATTGTATAAAACTTAGGGGAAAACACGAGTACGGAAAGTTATAAGTGATATTTAAATTTTTATTTGGAGTTGTTTTATAACAACTCTTTTATTTTAGAAGAATCTATTATGACTTATAATCCACAAGAATTAAAAATAGAAATAAATATGAGCAAAACTATTCATTATTTAGATACAATAATGGATTATAGACCTAATAAAGAAAAGCTTATAGGATGTCATAATTTTTATCCTCATAGATATAGTGGACTAGGTATAAATCATTTTTTAGATTCTACACAAAGATTTAATAAATATTGATTAAAAACAGCCGCATTTGTAACGAGTCAAAATTAATGTACATTTGCTCCATGGCCTGTTACTGATGGACTTCCAACCCTTGAGATGCATAGAAATTTACCTATAGATGTTCAGGTAAAACATTTTATTGCACTAGATAATATAAATGACATTATAATATGTAACTGTTATCCTACAGATGAAGAAATACAATCAATTGGAAATATGAGAAAAGATTTAGTTGAATTTGATATTAAATTGGTTGATGGAGTTTCTGAAGTTGAGAAAAAGATTTTATTTGATGAACTTCACTTTAATAGAGGAGATATAGTAATTGAAAGTAGTGAATATGGAAGTTATGCAGGGGAGCTTAAAATAGTACTTAAAGATATGAAAAATAGTGGTAAATCAAATGTAGTTGGATGAATAAGAGAAGAAGAAATATTTATAATTGATTATATAAAGCCATGGCAAAAATTTAAATTTAAAGAGATAAAATAAAATTAGCACTATGAATTATCATAGTGCTAATTTATTATTGATTAGATGGTACTTCCGTATTATTTTCAGTAGGTTGATCTTGTGATTGTTCTTCATTTACACTAGATGAATCTTCTGAATTACTATTTTCACCATTTTGCTCATTTTGTTGTTCTTCACTTATATCAGATGAACCTTCTGTATTAGTATTTTCAGCATCGTTTTTACTAGAATTATTGTCATAAGAAGAATCACCATTATTTTCTGTATTATTAGAATTATTGTTGTTACTAAATAATCCAGTAAACCAATTCCATATCTTAGCGAAGAAACCTTCTACTTGCTCACTAGATGGTAAATTTATTGCACTTTTATCAGTAGCATCTATTTGAGCATTATTACCTAATAACTCATCGTTAGTATTTTCAAGTATACCAAGGTCTTTGCTTTGTCCAAATAAATTGCCAAACCATTCACCAATACCACTAAACCATCCTTTTATAGTATCAAAGAAACCTTTATTGTTTATATTTTCTCCCATATCAGATAAATTCTTATCAACATTATCAGATACATTATTTAAAGTTTCTTTTATTTTATTATAATCATAATTTTGATCAGCTATTTTTTTCATTAAATCTTCTATTTGCTTTTGTTGTTCAGAGCTTAAAGTAATATTATAATTGTTAGTTATATTATTTATAGTTTCAGCTATTTGTATAGTATCTTTTGTTCCATTTTTTATTATTTCAGTTTTTATATCATTAATTACTCCTGTGGCTTTATCTTGACCTATATCATCACCTAAATAACCAGTTGTAATTAACTCTTCAGTTGCTAATTCTTTTTTATCTTCTGATAAAGGCTCACCAGTTGCGTCTTCAAATGCTTTCATAACACCTGTTAATCCACCAGTACCAGATACAGGGAATGGTGCAGCAACAACTACATTTGCATCTTCAATACCTGCAGTAGATAGTGTTGTAGCTATCATAGAACTAGTTACCCAAGTAAGGTTAGCTGTTTTTACATTTATACCATTTCCTTTTTTTGTTGGTTCAACGTAAGAACAAGATATAGTGACTTTACCAAGTTGTGATTCACTAGCAACACCTTCTAAATATTTTCTTTCTTCAGCGTTATTAACCTCAAGTATTACAGCTTGATTTTCATTAACACCAAAGTATTTAAGCATTTGTTGTTTTTGCTCAGGTTTAAGGTTTGCGCCAAGAGTAACTACAGTAGCACTATCAGCAAAAGAAAATCCAAAGCTTGATAATGTAAGTACTACAGCAAGAGAGCTTGATAAAGACTTTCTTTTTAAATTTGTAAATCTTTTATTCATAAATTTTCATTCCTTTCAAGTTAAAAGTTCCCATAATCTATCTGTAATTATATTATACTATAAACTAATTTTATTTAAAATGTAGTTACAATATTGTAATAAAAAAGAAATGAATATTTAAGATTACCATAAAATTAAAAATACTGGAATGAAAATTCATTCCAGTATAAAATACAAGTTTTGGGTTTTATTATATTTTTAAATTATCCTATAAACATTTGAGTCCAGTATAATCTTCCACTGCTAGTTTTAGCTACACCAACACCTAATGTAGTAAAGTTAGGATTTAGTATATTTTTTCTATGCCCTTCAGAATTCATCCAAGCATTCATAACTTCTTCTGGAGATCTTTGACCTTCAGCTATATTTTCACCAGCTGATCTGTAACTTACTCCAAATTTTCTCATCATATCAAATGGTGAACCGTAAGTTGGAGAATTATGGTCAAAGTAGTTTTTATCTATCATATCTTGAGATTTCATAGTAGCTACATTTGATAACTTAGTATCAAGTGTAAGTGCTTTTAATCCTCTTTTTGTTCTTTCTACATTTACTAAATCAAGAACTTGTTTTTGGTAAGAAGAAAAATTAGCAGTATTATTATCATTATTTGGTTTCTCTACTGGTTTATTAGTACTATCATTATTATTATTAGGTCTATTTATTGGTTTATTAACACTATTATTATTATTGTTAGGTTTATTTATTGGTTTATTAACGCTGTTATTATTATTTGGTTTATTTACTGGCTTATTAACACTGTTATTGTTATTTGGTTTATATTCTGGCTTAGTAGCATTTGTGTTATTATTGTTTGGTTTATTTATTGGTTTATTAACACTATTATTGTTATTATTGTTTGGTTTAAATTCTGGTTTTATTGGACAACTAGGATTTAAAGGTAGCTTATATTTAACACCATTTATATATAAATATAAATTACTTTTAACTTTTATATTTACACAATTATTTCTAGTTAAAGCACTAACTGGAAATATACTAGATGCTGTAGTTATCGTAATTACACCTAAAGTTAATAAAGTTTTTAATTTATTTGATATATTTTTTGTCATGATATCCACCTCGTTGATTTTATTTATTTTTGAAAAATTTGAAAATGTTACTTAATTGTAACCTATTTTGTAGGGGTCATCCCCTGTGAATCTATAATAACATAAACTATTCATATTTTTCACTGTAATGTTTTGAGAATATAATATAAAAATTACATAATAGTAAAATATATATTAAATTTCAAAAAAATGTATAAAT
>CALESE010000157.1 GCA_937907205.1 uncultured Romboutsia sp.
CAAAGAAATTAGGTGCTAATGTATATGCAGAAGCTACACCACACCATTTTACATTAACCGAAGAAGATATACTAACATTTGGAACTAATGCAAAAATGAATCCTCCATTAAGAACAGAATATGATAAAAATATGATAATAGAAGGCTTAAAAGATGATACTATAGAAATAATAGCAACTGACCACGCACCACATACATACGAAGAAAAAAATGTAGACTTTAAAAAAGCTCCAAGTGGTATAATAGGTCTTGAAACTGCTTTATCACTTGGTATAACAAATTTAGTAAATAAAAATCATTTAAGTATTTCAAAATTGATAGAAAAAATGACTATAAATCCAGCGAAATTATATAATTTACAAAGTGGTTGTATAGAAGAGGGGAGAGTAGCTGATATAGTTATATTTAGTGAGAAAGAAGAATATATTGTAACTGATTATTCATCAAAATCATATAATTCACCTTTTACAGGAAGTAAATTATTTGGGAAAGTAAAGTATACAATTTGTAGAGGTGATATAGTTTATAAAGATTAATATAAAATAGTAGGATAATTCTTTTAAGAACTATCCTACTATTTTATTTACTTTCATCAAAAGTTTCAATGCTTTTTTCTATATGATTTATATAAGTTTCATCAAAATTAGCATTATATTTGTTTTTTAAAGTTATTATAGCAGGATAGCTAATTTTAGAGGACTCTTCAATATATTTAGCTGTATTAGATAAATCCCCATTTTGTGCAAATTCATTTGATTTTATTTTATAATCTAATCCGATAATGATTTTATTGATAGTATCTTTTAGTTCTTTATCTTCGATATTATTCATTAATTTATTAGTATAATTTTTTCTTTCTTTTTTATAGATAGATAGTTCTTCCTTATAAAAATCATTTTTTGTAATTATACCATTTTCATAATCTTGATTAAGTTTAGTTAAAAGTCTATGGCGATTCTCTAGATTAGATGAAACGAAATTTACAACATCATCATTACTAAGAGATTTGAAAGAGCTACATCCAACTATATACAAAATTGTAATAATTATTAATATAAAATAGTAGAATTTTTTCATTTACTCACAACCTTTCATATAATTTTTATTATTAAGTATTTCTGGTTGTGAATAATAGTATTCATATTAATTTTAAAAATATATAAATAAAGTATATACTTTATTTATATATAGCTTTTATAGGATCTAGTTTAGAAGCCTTATATGCAGGAATAATACCAAATACTATTCCTGTTATAACAGTTGTTATACTTGCAAATAAGAAGCTATTTATATTAGGAATAGCTTTAAATGGAAGGTAATTAGATGCATAGTTTACAACTATAAAACCAACTATTATTCCTAAAATTCCTCCACACACTGTAATAAATATTGATTCAAGTAAAAATTGTAGCATTATAGTACGAGGTTTAGCTCCTATAGCTCGTCTTATACCGATTTCTCTTTGACGTTCCATAACGGATACATACATTATATTCATTACTCCAACACCACCAACAAACATTGATATAAATGTAATAAGTGTTACAAACTTATTAATTGTAGATATCATGTTTTCAAGTTCTTGAGTTTCTTGAGATGGATCTGGGGTAGAGTAGGATCCATTTATATCAGGATGAAGTTCATATAATTTATTTATAATATTATTTGATACGTCAAATACATCATATCCCTTAGATACTACTAAATCTAAAGAATATATTTCCTGAGGTGAACTATATTGATTGATTAAATTATCTAAAGCTTTTTTAGGCATATATGAAGTAATATACATCATATCTCCATAATATAGATTATTTATGGAAGTTGAATTTTTATCACTATTTTTATTAATAATCGAAGATTCATCGATAATTCCAATAACTTCAAAAGTTGTGTTAGTCGTAGGAAGAGTAATACCTTTTCCAAGGGCATCTTTTGGGTTGTTAAATAAGTCTAGAGCATTTTGCATAGTTATAATAACAACATTTCTATTTTCATCTTCTAAAGAAAAACTTCTACCATATATAGGCTTTAAATAAGTATCTTTTTTTAATTCAGAAACTTCAAGGTAAGTGGATTTTTTATTGAACTTTGCTTCATCATAATATGTAGATCCATAATTAAAATCGTCTTTACTAGGTTCTATTCTTTCAACTCCTTCAATAAATGAAAGGGTTTCTAAATCATTTTTACTAAATGGCTTTAAGAATATACTCATATCAATCATACTAGAATCTGTAGGTTCAAAATTTATTCTAGTTTTATTAGGATTAACTTTGTCAACTGAGTATTTAACTTCTTGCTTTAAGCCATTTCCAACAGAGCTAACTAATATTACTGATGTTATACCAATTATTATCCATAGCATAGTTACAAAGACCCTAAGTTTATGTCCTTTTAAGTTTGATAAAGTACTTTTAATTACCCCCATAGTTTATACCTCCAAAGATAACACACCATCTTTAAGTCTTATGATTTTAGTAGCATATTTTACTAAATCAGAATCATGTGTAACCATTATTATAGTCTTACCTTGATTATTTAAATTTTTTAAAAGTTTCATTATTTCTTCACTAGTTTCACTATCTAGGGCACCTGTTGGTTCATCTGCAAATATTATTTGAGGATTATTTACTAATGCTCTAGCTATAGCAATACGTTGTTGCTGTCCACCAGATAATTGGAGAGGTGGCTGGTAAGCTTTATCTAAAAGTCCTACGTCATTTAATTTTTCTTTTATTATATGTTCTCTTTGAGATTTATTTAAAGTATTATCATATATAAGTGGTAACTCTACATTTTGGTATACATTTAATGTTTCTATTAAATTAAACTGCTGAAATACAAAACCTATATTTTTATTTCTAAATGTAGAACGTTGATTTTCATTTAAGTTTGTAACATTTTTATTATTAAAAAAGTAATCACCTTCATCAAATTTATCTAAAAATCCTAAAATGTTAAGCAATGTAGTTTTACCACTACCTGACTTACCCATAATCATGACAAATTCACCAGTATTTATGTCTAAGTTTAAAGATTTAAGAACATGAAATTTTTCTTTGTCAGTTTTATAATATTTTTGGATATTTTTTAGTTTAATTATATTACTCAATTTCTTCAGCCTTCCCTTCATTAGAATAAGAAGTATCAGAAATATTTATAGGGTCTCCTTCTTTCATATTATCTTGTGGATATCTAACTACAATATCATTTTTATCAAGACCAGATCTAATTACTGTAAACTCATCATTTGAACTAGCTATTTCAACAACTTGTTTTTTTAATATTCCATCAATACTTTCAAATACATATGTTTCATCTTCGGATTTTATTAAAGCTGATGTTGGTATTTTTGATAAAGTATCAATTACTTCAATAGATGCTTGAACATGAAAACCATTAACTAAATTTTCCTGATTTTCAAAATAAATACATATATCATAATAAGATAAAGCGTTATTTCCATTTATCATATCTTCTGAAGAAACAGGTCTATCCGATATAAAGCTAACTCTACCTTTTATCTTTTGATCTGTAGATAATATTAAAACATCAGCTGGATCATCAATTTTGAGCTTTGCTAAATCTTGTTCACTAGCAAGACCTTTCATATAAAATGTATTACTTTGAATAGTTATAAAAGACGAATTAGTAGTATTAGATTCTTCATTTAAATAAACTTTACCATCAAAAGGAGCATATGTATTTATATAAGCTTTTTTATCAAGAGATGAAACCTGAGCACTTAACTTATTTATCTCTGAATTTACAATAGGATCATTTTCTATATTTGAAATTTTTAAATCGCTTATTTGATTTTTTAAACTACTTATTTCATCTAATATAGATTCATTTTTAGTAGTGAATAAAAGGTCCCCTTTTTTTACAACTTTACCATTAGTAACATTTAATTTACTAATTTCTCCATCACTGGGCATACTAAAATCTTTGATTTCGGTAGGAATAATTTTACCATTAATAAATATTTTTTCATTATCTGCAATAGTGTAGGTTTCAATTGTGTTTTCAGTTTGAGAAATATCATCATTGTTATTATTCTTATTCTTATTGTAAATAAATACTCCTATACCTAAAACTACTATAGTTATAGTTCCTAATAATACTTTTTTATTTTTAAATTTTTTCATGAATTGCATATTTTACCCCCCTATGTAAAAAATACCTAAATACATTATATGTTGAATTATTACTATAAGTCAAAGATAAGAATAAAATAATACAAATTTGTAATCAATATGATAATAATATTAAAATATTTACAAAATAAAAAAGAACTAGATTAAACTAGTTATAATTAATGGTATTTTGATGGCAATTAAAAAGATGAGGATTAACCTCATCTTTTATATATTTTTAAGCTGTAATTTCTATTTCTTTGTTTAGACAGTTATCTAGTTGTTTTAAAAGAATATTTCTTTTAATTCCATGTTCATTTTCTCTTTGAAGTTTTACATCAAAACCTAAACTTAATATTGTCTTTTGACTATATATATTTTCTATTGCAACAGCTGTTAGTATATGAGTTTTACCTCTTAGGGTAGATTCATTTATTCTAGATTCAAGAAGGATTTTATGCAATGAGTTACCACGATAAAGAGGGTCTACCATTACGTATCCAGACACATAAATAGAATCTATTTCATCATCTTTAAAGTTCATATCATAGAGGTTAGTTAAATAATCTCCGCTAGGTACTTCACACATAGCAGATGCTACTAAAGTATCTTCAACATAACATCCAATTATAAAGCCACCGTTAGATAAAACTTCTTTTAGATAAAGTTCATCTCGAAACTTAAGCCAATTTTTATTTTCTAGAGTATCATATACTCTATTATATAAATTAGTAATATCGCTAAAGTTAGTTTCTTCTATAAAACAAATATCAGCATACAAGTTTTCGCAAAGTTCTCCATTAAACTTTGATAATTTTACTTTATTTATCAAAATAGACACCAATTGTTCACATAAGTCCGCTAAGCTTATGCAGTTCTCTTATGAACTTCTCATATTTTCATATGAGAGCAGACTATTTCTTCACCCTCGACATTACTCGTTAGGGGCAACCTACTTCCACTATCGATAGCTTATAGTGTACGACCTCACGGTCTAGTCGTTGAAGGTTTCCCTATTCGGGACTTCCCTGCATGAACATCCATTATAACAGCACTTAGGTTTTAACCATATGCTATCCTAAGACTTTTTTCTACTTTCGTTCCTTCACGCTTAAAGCTATTCGCTTTTACGTTGTGGCACTTAGGCTTTAGGAATTATCTGCAATTCAAGTTGTGTCCTATGCAGATTTCTCTACATACGAGGCTAACTCTTACCTCTTTT
>CALESE010000158.1 GCA_937907205.1 uncultured Romboutsia sp.
ATCAGACCAAGTATTAGTAGAAAGATATAAAGAAAGATATGGTCCAAAATGTCAAGCAATTACTATTTGGACATTAAAAGATCCAGAAAAGCGAGATTGCGCTAAGTGCAATCATTTGAATTTCAAAGAAATATGGAATTTAGAAGAAGGTAAAAAATTTATTGATAATTTGTTTGAAAATCATTATAAATAGGTTCTATATTATAATTGTAATATATAAAATAAAACAAATGTGTTGCAACACACATTTTAACAAGTAAATTTAAACAAAAACATTTAAAAGTAAAATTATGGCAAACGAAAATTTGAACTCAATTGAAAATGACATTCTTGGTTTTGATCCATCACAGTTGACAGTTTATCAGGAGCAACCACAGCAGACTTCAGGTGGAAATCCTAACATTTATCACCCAAAGCCAGCTCTTTCTAAGGCAGAAGATGGAGTTTACCGTTCTCAGATCAAGGTTATCTATAATCCATGGGATCTTCGAAACAGTATTCTTGAACAGCAATCTTATGCTTTGCAGGATAGCAATGGTTTCTTCTCTGTTGTAAGTTCATTGACAAACAATGACAAGAATTGCCCAGTATTTAAGGCATGGAAACAGTGTCATTTCTCTAAGGATGAAAAGATGCAGAAGCAGGCTTTGACCAAGGACAAGGGTGGCCGTGGTTTGTTCGACAAACGTTATGCACGTTATGCACTTATCCAGGTGATTGAAGATAACAACCAGCCAGACTTAGTAGGAAAATATTTATTCTGGAAGCTTCCTAAGGCTATTTGGGAGACAATCAACGCTAAGATGGCTCCAAGTCCTGAGTCTAAGAAAGCAAGTATCCCAGTTATGGATTTCTTGTTTGGTCGTGCTATTGACCTTGAGGTAACACCAGGTCCAGATGACCCAAAAGCTCCTGAGCGTAAGACTCGTGAGATTAGTTACAATACTTCGGAACTTACTGATGATGTAGTTAGTTGTACTAATCCTGATGGAAGTCCATTACTCGATGATGATCAGCAAGCTGTACTTGATCAGTATGTTGAGGAGATGACAAAGAAAGTTTGGAAGCAGAAGGATCCAGATCTTCGTGCTACAGCTCTTGCAGAAATCAATGTAGAAGAGAACACAAAGAAACTTCGTGAGTTGTATCATGGTGTAATTGAAAAGATCAAGAGCTTCTGCCCTAATCTGATTGAGGAACTTGGTTACCATGAGTGGTCACCTGAAGTAACAGCTCGTGTCAATGCATGGATTAACATAGTTCTTGCTGGTAATGATCCAACAAATCCATTGCCATCAACAACTCCAGCAGCATCAACAACTACTGCTCCTGGTACTACTCCTTCAGATACAACAGAATCAACACCAACAGCTGGTTCTGATGATCTTCCATTCTAATTTACATAAAAAGCTGGAACTTAGTTCCAGCTTTCTTTTTGTATTTTTATTTATTTGATTTATTTGATCTAATTAATTGTTTTGAAAATTTTCCAAATGCTTCTGGATCATCAAATACATGAAGAATTATTGTTTTATCTTGTATTGCATCCACGTATAATCCATCATTATTGAATTTTATGTTTTTTGTTTTATTCGTAAACTTACCTACTGCTTTAGCAAAAGTACACACATAACGTATAACTTCACTAGTTATACCATTTGCCATTGTACTACCATAAAAATATCCATCCATTACTTTACTTGATGGAGATTCAAATGTAATTGATGAACCATCTTTGTATAAGAATCCAAAATAACCTTGGTTTTTATCCCTTATATTATCTAAAGCAATATATACACTATTCGAAGATTCTATTTTCTTGACAGCAGATTTCATATCTCCATCAAAATTTTTATCGAACGGATCAAATCCTAATTTATCCAATATATCTTCTTTTGAATTATAAATTTTATCTTTTATTTGAGATAATGACAATTCATTATTGCCTTTGTTTAGTGCCTCTACAATAAAATTAACTAAGCTTTTCATTTATTTATTTATTTTTTTTCTTAACTGTATTTTTGCCTTAGGTGTACTTCCATTGACACCAAAATCATAGGTACCATATATACCAAATTTGCTTCCACCTATTTTAATATCCGTATTATCAGCAGAATCTATTGCTGAAACTAAACTATCAATTGAGTCAATTGACTTATCATCGTTCATTTCAAATCCTCCAGTATATTGATTTGAATATGAATATACATACCAGTTCTTTGCTTTAGGTTGATATTGAATTTCACAATCTAACAATTTACCTTTTGCACCATAATGTGCTGCATTTGAACCAAATCCTCTAGTATAGAAATAATATTCTGGATTTTGTCTTAAGAATGTAACAACATCTTCTGTTTTAACGCCTTTTACTGAATAATTCTTTGATTCATTCAGAGATACATTTAATGATTCTGTTAAACTTATCATTTTTTTTTGTTTTTATATAATAAAAATAATTTGAAAATTTTTATGTTTGTACTATATTAAATCTGTTAAAAACAACATGTTTAATTTTTAAAATTTATGATTATGATGATTTTGATTGGAATTATATTGATTTTCTTAGGTATGGGCTTTTATATGATAAACAATGAAAGACGTATATCTAATGATTGGTTGTGTATGATTGGTTTCCTATTATTGATGGCTGGTGCACTTATGATTGGAATGACAATGGACGGTACAATGTAGTTTTAACTTTAAAATAAGATAATAATGAAGAAGATAAAATATTTGATAGGATGCTCAGCATTTCTTGGTGGACTATCCGGAACATTACCACCTATGTTTATTAATGCTAGTCCTAACATTAATTCATTAGTAAAAGAAAAAGAAGATAGTACTCATCTTTGGAAAAATATCAAGCTATATAGTGTAGTAAGAGATACATTGACTATAGAAGAAAGAGTGCACCGTATTGAGGAAATGATGACTATTGACATCAATACAATGGCAAAATCTTCTGATGTACATGAACATCATACTAATACTTATACATATAAGAATGCTAGTATAAGTAAGAAAGGAAAAGAGTTCATTAAGAAATATGAATCTTGTGTCCTTACTGCTTACAAGCTTAAAGGTGAAAAGAGATATACTATAGGTTATGGCCATGTAATCTATGAAGATGATATCCCACATAAGATAAGTCAAGAATATGCTGATAAGCTATTTGATAAAGATATGGATAAGTTCAATGTTCATGTAAGAGAATTGCTTTCTGACCTTGACCATAGATTTATATATACACAATCATTTGTCGATGGGTTGACATCATTGACATATAATTGTGGACCAGATGGTGTAAGAAAAACAAGGTTCTGGAAACGAATGAAGGCATGTCGATATGATAAGAAAACAAAAGCTATCAACAAGAAAGACTTAATTTATGCTATAGAGGCAGTAAAGACGGCCAACATTTCTAGAATATATTATTCTGGTCACAAGAACAGAAGAAAAGCAGAACATAATAAAATGACAGAAGAAGTATAAAATATTATAATTATGAAAAAGGTAAATACTAAGAGTATTATTATAGCAGCTATAACATTTGTATTGTTTCTTGTGGGAAGCATGCTTATTGTCAATAAATGTACAGGAGCATCAAATAATATTGCTATAGTAGGTGATACATTGACATCAGAAGGTAAAGTGATGGAATTCGATTATCAAAACCATAAGTTCATCAATATTGTAAAATCTGATGAGAATGGCAATGCAGAAAGTTTTGTTGTCCATGATCCTAACTGTCGATGTAGTATAAAGAAACTGAACAACATTACTACAGTCATTACAAATAATGACAATCATAATAGTATGAGTTCTGATTCTATTGTAAAAGCTAACTTTAGAGTTGTACTTTCTAAACTCAATTCATTGCATAATGACAATGTTGTATTGATGAAAGAAGTAAAGACTTTGAGAACTGAAGTTGCAATGCTCAAGAAGATGAAGACAAATTGTACTTATAGACCTGTTCATAAAAAAGTACAATCAAAGAAGAGAAGATAATAAACATCACTTATAGTTCTGTTTAAGAACTTAAGTTAATGTTCTCTAGGGAAGCGCCTGGGTCACACAGGGAGCGGAAAACAATTTGGATGATAAATTTATCTCCTTAATTTATTTACGCTCCCTGTGTGACTTTTTATTTAAATAAAATTTTGAAATATCCTGAGATTGTTCTATCTTATATTTGAATAAAAAATATTGAAATTATGATAGAATTGATTTTTGGAATAATTACTTTATTAGCAGGTCTTTTCATAACAGTACTTGTCCTGTTTATAGTAGTAGGATTAATAAAACTGTTTATTGGAAGTATAGCTTTCATGGGAGGATTTGTTTTGAAGGCCATAGGTAGTTTCATTTTTTGGTGTATCGCTATCTTTGTTATATTATGTTTGATTTTTTAAATTTGATATATGAATTACAATGAATGTTAATGTAGAAAACTTGAGAAATAAGAAATTATTTAAAGTACATGCTGATATTACTGTACATGGCCAGTTTACCAGTAGAGTAATTCCATTATCTATAAGTGTTATTGCTAATGATGAGCAAGAGGCGAAAAATATCGCTAGACATGTTAAGATTACTAATGTAAGCATTGACAAAGTTAAACAAGAAATAGATTTTACTAAGCATATTCACAATGAAAGACAACAATAGTAAAGAATAGAAAAATTCCAACCATATATGAATTAGGTTTATATGGATATTATGGTGCTATTTCATTAATTTCAGTTGTATTGTCCTATCCATTGACTGATTATTTTATGGGTAATATTGGTGGAACTATAGATTTTTGTTTGTCAATATTTATAACGTCAATTTCAGCATGTTTAGTATTTGTAGCATTCATTATATGCGGTGGAATTCCATTAACAGAGTGGTTAGATGAAAAAGAAATGAAGGTAACAATTTCGATAAATACATTTTTTAGAGATAAAATATAGAAAGACGGATTCAAGACTTATACCATTGCAACATTTATACTTGTAGCATTGATGTGGTTGAATAATGTTGGAGAAAATACTATTCCAGGATTCATCTTGATATATCTGTTTTTTGTGTTTATCAGTATAGTTTGTTTAATTATTAGTAGCGATGATGAATACAGGAGAACTCATCCAAAGTAAGAAATTCAACCATAAGGCTTTTTGTATCGTATATTCGATCTTCTTTGGAATAGCTTGGTTTATATTGAAATCTGGTGTTGAATATACAGGTAAAGAAGTTATGATTCATAATTTGGTATTCATGACTTTATTTACTATAATCATAATTGTAATATTGACATTAATGTTTACAGAATTAAATATTCGAAAATTGTGAAATTAGTACAAGATTATAAGATTGGATC
>CALESE010000159.1 GCA_937907205.1 uncultured Romboutsia sp.
GATGCTTATCTTAAGGTATTGTAAATATTTTCTATCATGGATTTAAGATTACGTCAAATAGATATAGAATATAGAATAAAAGATTTGATTTACGTATTGAAAGAATCTTTAGGATTGCCTTGTGGTATTCAGATAAATGAGATGGCTTTTGCAACTAATGAAGTAAAGTTTGGAAAGAATCTTTATAGAGTGGCATTGCATGGAGTAGCAGCAGGAGATAGACCATATCCTCATATTCATATTTATTTGAAGAATGACCATTATCCTTGGAAAAAATTCAATTTTGAAATAAGTTTAGTTGATTTGCTTTGTAATGATGAGATAAATTTAGTTTGTCAACAAGATAGAGCAAAAGGTATTGATAGAAGAAATAGAATAAAATGCAGTTGGACTGGATATAATGATATTAAGAATGATTTTGAAGATTGGTTAGAAAGTAAATGCAATAAAGTAGGTAATTTTAAAAACAATCTTGATTTTTTAATATATACTTATAATGATGAAAACAATGAAAAAGATTCATTGCAAAACTATATTAAAAATCATGGTAAAACAATTTTGCCTAAATACTTGAAATATTTTGAAGAGAAATGGTAAAGACAATAGAACAAAAATATAAAGAGTTATCAGAACAAGAGCATGTACTACTCCGCCCGGGTATGTATGTTGGTTCAGTAAAACCAGAACTTTCTACTCAGTTTGTTTTTGATTATAAAGAACAGATGATGATACAGAAAGAAGTAGAATATGTTCCTGCTATACTGAAATTGATAGATGAAATTATATCAAATTCTACTGATGAATATCGTAGACCAGATAATATTGGGTTGACACAGATTTCTGTTACTGTAATGAAAGATAATACTATAGTAATAGAAGATAATGGTGGAATTCCTGTTGTCAAACATAAAGAAGCTGGTATTATGGTACCACAACTTATCTTCGGAAGAATGAGAACATCATCAAACTATAATGATGATGAAGATAGATCTGGCCTTGGTACTAACGGAGTGGGAAGTTCCCTAACCAACATTTTTTCATCATATTTTGGTGTAATGACTGATGATGGAAAGAAGCGATGGCTTGGTAACTGGAAAAACAACATGTCAGAATTCTATGATGAGGAGATAGAAAAATCTTCTAAGAAAAATCATGGAACTAGGATTACATTTCATCTTGACTTTTCTAGATTTGAAGGTATAGATAAGTTTGACAGAACATTCAAGGATATCATATTGACACGTTGCATCAATGCAGCAGCTGCTAATCCAGGATTGAAGGTAACATATAAAGATGAAGATTTATGTGGTGAATATAAGTTTGATAATTTCAAAGACTATATTGACTTATATAGAAACTATGTTACTTTAAAGGATTGCATAGAGATGAAAGATGAACATAAGCATGTTTATGTATATCCTGATGGTGCTATCAATATTGGATTCGTCAATGGAGGTATTTGCAATAAAGGTACCCATGTTAAAGCGTTGCATCAAATCATCAATACTACTGTATGTGATTTTCTTAAGAAGAAAGATAAGATTGATTTGCTTCCACGACAAGTTGATGGCAATTATAGTATGTTCTGTGACTTGACTATTTCCAATCCATCTTATGATTCACAAACCAAGGAATGCTTGACTACACCTGTAGAGAAATTCTATAAAGATGAAAACGTCAAGTTTGAACTTCCAAACAAGTTCCTTGATTCGGTTATAAAGTCTGAAATCATAGATAATGTAAGAGATTGGTATAAGAAGAAATGTGAAGCAGAAGATCAACGTACTCTTCGTAAACTCAATAAAGAAGCAAGCAAAGGTCTTCGTCGTTCAGATAAGTATGTGACTTGTTCATCAAAAAAGAAACAAGGTAAGCAGCTTTGGATTTATGAAGGTGATTCTGCCGCAAGAGGTCTTCGTATTGGTAGAGATCCAGAAACTCAAGCAGGCTATGTGATGAGAGGTGTACCACCTAATTCATTAGATATGTCACCATTGCAGATTATGAAGAATGATGTGTTCAATGATATCATTACTATTTTAGGTCTTAAATTTGGCGATGACTTCAATATCAATGATTTGAAATTTGATAAGATTGTGATATCTACTGATGCAGATATTGATGGAGATAAGATTGCAGCATTGTTGCTTCTCCTTTTTTCTAGATGGCCAATTCTTTTTGAGAAGGGTATAGTATGCAGAAGCATTACTCCTATCATTATTGCAAAGAAGGGTAAAGAAGTAAAGAAGTATTATAGTCAAGAAGAATTTGATAAAGATGCAAGAAAGCTTAAAGGATACATGATTAAGTATGTCAAAGGTCTTTCTGGTCTTGATGCATCTGAAACAAAAGAATCAATGAGAAACCCTATCTTCATGCATTTCAAGATTGATGATTTGACAAAGTCAATGTTCAAGAAATGGTTTGGTAAGAATAGTGAAGATAGAAAGGAAATGATGAGTAATTTGGTTTAAAGGATATGGTAAAGAAATCAGAAAATAAAGTAGTTGTTAAGAAGGATATCAATAAATCAATAACAGACTTTTTAAATGTTGAATATTTGAATTATTCGACTTGCACGGTTTCTGATCGTGCTATTCCCTCTATATGTGATGGGTTTAAGCCAGGTGCAAGAAAGATTGTGCATGCAATGTTTGAAGGTTCATTGAAAAATGGATCAACATCAAAGTTGCTTGCTCTTGTTGGTGACACAATGAAGATATCTCTCTATGCACATGGTGATGCTTCCCTTACTTCTACAGTTTGCACATTGGCTAAAGATTTTTATAACTTTTATAACCCACTAGAAATTGAAGGCCAAGGAGGATATCTTAGAAGTCCAGAAGCTGGAGCACCTCGATATCTGTATATCAGAAAGTCAAAGTATGCAGACTTACTATACAAAGCAGATTATGATTTGTTGAAGTATGTATTTGAAGAAGGTGACTACGTTGAACCAGAACATTACCTTCCTATTGTACCAACAGTTCTTTCTAATACAACTATGGGTATTGCTAATGGATATTCTTTCCATAGTAATGCTTGGAATCCAGTAGATGTACTTGATTGCTGTTTAGAGATTCTTAAAAGTAAGAAAGGTGTAGAAAAGTTTAAGACAGTAGTAAGGCCTTATTTGAGAGATATACCACAAGACAATTGGAAATTAGAATCTGGTCAGTGGTATTGTTATGGAGAATGGAAGACAAATCAAGCAAAAGATTTGATGACAATCACTAATTTGCCATCTGATACTACTTATGTTGAATTTGAAAAATTACTGAATAGACTTTGTGACAAACAAGAAATCAAAGACTATAAAGATTTGTCAGAAGATGGCAATGTACATTATGAAGTACAATTCTTCAAAGGTCAGCTTGCAAAAGAAATCAAATCAGATAGGTCAGGTAAGAGATTAGCTAATAAGTTCAAACTTATTAAGAAACTTCCAGATGATTTGCTTTGGTTGCTTGATGAGAATGGCAAGCTCAAATATTTCAAAGACAGATATGAGGTTATCAGATATTTTGTAAATTGGAGATTGTCTGTTTATGTTGAGAGAAAGAAAAAGCTTGTAAAGATACTTGAAGAGAAATATAAGAACAATTCAGAATTGGTAAAGTTCATTGAACTTGTATGTAAAGGTAAGCTTAAGATTAGTAACAGAAGTAAGGTTGATATCAAAACCGATATGGATGCACAACACTTACCAATGGCATTGCTAGCAACACCTATGTCAAAAGTAACTATAGAAGAAAGAGATGAACTTTTGAAACAGAATGAGGAAATCAAAAAGCAACTTGAATACATTAAGAATACAACAGAAAAGCAGATGTATGTCAATGACTTGCAGTCATTGAAGCAATCCTTGTTAAAGGATTTTAAATAATTCAAGTTTATGTTAATGACTTGTAATCATTACGTAAATCAATTTTATTGGATATAAAATAAGATTCATCCTGGAAGCGCCTGGGTCACACAGGGAGCGGAAAATTACTTAGGAGTATAATTAATAACCTTAGAAAATTTTCAACTCCCTGTGTGCATAACTTTAGTTCTTGAACAGAACTGAAAGAGATGTTCATTATTTTATAGAAATTTTTTAAATTTGTTTTGAAATTTTTAGAATTGATACTATCTTATATCTGAACAAAATAATATAATTATAGCAAGATTTGTAATATATAAGAACAGTAGAAAATATTCAGATATCAAATTTACAGATATCGATGAATGCAAGGAATTCATTAAGTTCAATGGGGATCATGATGAAGCAGCATCAAAAGGATGGTACTTTGATTTCTATGAATATCCTTCTGGTAAGTTTGTTACACAGCTTGTGGTAGAAGATACTGATAAAGGTCTTGTATTTACAGAGAATTGTCCAGAAAAGACACCAAGAAACAGAAAATTTCAATAATAACTATGACAGAGAATAGAAAATTAGAATATGATATTGCTTACATGAATATGGCTTCATGTTTGAAGGATTTGAGTTTTGCAACAAGAAGTAAGGTTGGTTGCATTATTGTAAGTTCTGATGATCAGATTATCGCACAAGGATACAATGGCATGCCAAAGGGATTTCCAAATGAATGTGAACATCTTGATGAAAATGGCAATCTTGTAACAAATGATGAAGTATTGCATGCCGAATCTAATGCTATTGCTAAATGTGCAAAGTGTTCAGAAGGTAAGTGTAAAGGTGCTACAGCTTATGTTTCATTGAGTCCTTGTTTGCAGTGTTCAAAGCTCATTATCCAATCAGGTATAAAGAGAGTTGTGTTTAGAGAAGAGTATAGAGATGTTACGCCATTGATATTCTTATTGAAAGGTGGTATTGAAGTACAGATGCTTGATACTTTACATAAGAAATTGATTGAATATACTTTTGATAATGAAGTAGGAACTTTGTATAAAGACTATTATGCATATTTAACAGTTTAATTTAATTATATATATGTTCAATAAAGAAAAGAGTATACCAGAAGAGCAATTGCAATGTCCATGGACCGGTAATTATGGATTTGCGGTTGATTATACATTTGCAAGTAGATTGTTTCATTTCTTGACTAGAATGTATAAGGATGCTGCTACATTACCACCTGGTTATGAAGAAGAATATGAATATCTTCTTAAGAGTGCTAGTAAGTTGAAGATATGGCAAATGGGAGTACCAAGCAAATTGAATGAAAATTATTTCAATAACTTGAAGACTATCAAGATTGATCCTAATTTGATTAAATATCTTTCAAATATCAATTGCCCTAATGCATTTGATGTTGATAAGTATTTGAACAAACCATCAGATGATGATAAAGTAGTACAACATAGATATGACCAAGCCTACATTGCTGTAAATGAAAATGGTGAATATCGCGTTTTTGAAGGATATCCATATCGTCATACAGAAAAAATATTTGTTGAAGATACTACTAAATTGGAAGAAGACTATTATGGTAAAGAACATCATCCGTATGTATGGAATGGAAAATTCAACAAATATTGGTCTTCTGCTGGTGGTAGAGGTGCTTATGTAAATAAAGAATGTTTACCAGCAGTTTATCAGAATATGAGTTGGAATGATGATCCTAAACCTATGTAAATTATAAAATATCTTAAATTAGAAATAAGTGACAATCCATTTGAAGAACCTAAACGGGTACTTACATTTGGTAAATTTAAAAGATATACTATAAAGGAAGTGTATGATTACAACACATCAAGAAACAAGAATGGTTATCTTGAATGGTGTCTAGCTAATATTGATGGTTTCAAAAATGAATTAAATGAAACAGAACTTGAAATAGCAGAATCAGATTATTTTAGAGGAGTTTCTGATTATGGAAGAGATGATTGGGAAAGTCCTAGTCTTTGGTTTGGTCCAGAAGATGGATATATTTGTTGTATGTAAAATATAAGTATAAATAAGGGAATTTTGAACTTTTGTTTGAAATTCCCTTGGTTGGTACTAAATTCATTTCCAACAAGTTTGAAATAAATCAAGATTGTTCTATATTTATGATGTAAAAATTAAATAATTAAGAATTGAAGTTATGGCATATATTCTCAAACATACAAAATGGTTTTCTAACCGCCCTACTTATACTATCAATAAGTTTGGTATAAATCCATCTTCAAAGTTCATATATAAAGAAATGGAAATTGAAGCTTATAAGACATCAACAGCATTGATGTCACAAGCTTTACTTTATGTTTCTAATCAAGTAACAGAAAATTCTGCGCAATTAGTTGTTAAAGAAAATTCTGATTCATCATATACAGATGGTAAACATATTGTTGTTGGTATGAATCCAATGAGGGAACATAAAGATGCTTATGATGGCATGGATATTGAAATGGGATTGGCTTGCCATGAAGCATGTCATTGTGCTTTTACTGATTTCAAAAATTATGATTTGAAAATGGTAAAATATCCTATTGCTCATTGGCTTCATAATGTATACGAAGATGAATGTATTGAAGAAATGTTAGGTGTCAGAAAACCACAATGGATGTATTTTTTGAACCATGTATTGTTACATTACTTTTCTGAAGATAAATTCATCAATTCTATAAAGAAGCTTGTTCTTTCTAACAGTAAGATAGATATTGTACAATTTATGGTATTGTATATGGTTAGAAATTCAAATCTTTCAAATAGATTTCCTAAAGAATGGATTGATGAATTTGGTCCAATGTTAGATGAGATATATGAAAGGGTTATTGTAAAAATCGAAGATCCAAATCAATTCAAATATAGTCCTACAAAAAACACTGTTGTTGCATGTCTTGATACTATAGAAATAATCAAGAAATATGTAAAGTTAGATGATCTTAATTCAAGATTATCTAAACCAAATCTCGGTATGATAGGAAATTCTTCAACTGAAGGTAATCCAAACCAGGATAAGAATTGCGGACAAAATGGATTGTTTTCTCCTAATACAAGTGAAGGAAGAAATAAATCAAAGAATGTGATATCACAAAAATTCAACAATGCAAAAAATTCAGTAAATCAAGAAAATGATGCTCTTGGTAAATGTGATACTAATAAACCAGATAAATTATTCAATGGAGCAAAAGAAGAAATAGGAGCAGTAAAACCAAATAGTTCTGATGCCATTGCTTATAAGAAGATGATTTCTAAGTTATCAGAAGAAATAAAGATTGCTAAGAAAATAATTATTCCTAACAATAAGAAAATTGAATTAGAAGATGATAAATTCCATAGAAACGGACAACTTATATCATCTCATCTTGTACAGGCAATTCAAGGGGTAAACTGTGTATATCATAGAAAGGTTATGAAGAAATCAGAAAGTCCAGATCCTAAATATGCATTTGTAATATCAATAGATGAATCTGGATCAATGAATTTTCCTCAAAATGGTGAATATTCTGCTAGAAATATCGCATCAAAACTTGCTTGTATTTTTTATGAAGCAATGAAGAATTATGAGGGGATTGATTTATATATTTATGGCCATGGTGAAAATATTGTAAAATATATTACACCTAAAGATAAAAATCCTTATAAGTTAGGAAATCGATTATATCAGATGTCTCAAAATGATGCTAAGTCTTATGATACTATATTGAAAGATGTAAAATTGCAGACAAATAAAAAAATATTCTTTTTGAATATTACAGATAGTTTATATTTGAGTAGTAAAACATCATTAATTAGAGTTATTGATAATTGGAAGGAACAAAATGTATTATTCGGATTACTTTGTATCAATTCATCAGATTGTAAATATAAAAATGATGAAAAGGAATATAAAGCAATCAATAACCAATTATATGGAAATAATTGGGTAGGTGTATCTGATACAAAATCAGGAATGAAAGAAGCATTGATTAAATTTTCTAATATTATTAGAAAAAATTATGATAAACTAAAATAAATTAAAATTCACCAGGATGGTGTCAGGGTCACACAGGGAGCGGAAAATGGTCGAGATGATAAATTATATCTCTCGGCCATTTTATTGTTTCAGGATTGATTTTTCTTAAGATTGTAGAAATATAGTTTCTTAATGTAAGCAAGTTTGAATTTATTTAGTTTATATTTCTTAACACCACTAGAAGAGCAACCCCAATTTATTATGATATTGTTTTCATATTTTGTTTTTTCTCTAAATGTATCATAATCAATATATAAGCATAAATTTCTGAAATCAGTTACAGCTTTTCTTATGAGATAAACATGTCCATAATTTTCAAATGAAGGATAATGTTCTATTACACTATAACCTACTACTTTATCATCTACTTTATATATTCTTATGTCATATAAGTCTTTGTTTATTTCTTTATTCTTAAGTCTTTTGAAAAATGCCCTGTCAATTCCGTCATGTCTAAAAAATCCATATTTCTTACCAGATGTTGTTGACCATTCTTTTATCATGTTCAATATATCATCATATAGAATATCAGAATAATCAACAACAGTCATTTTTCCTGATTTTCTCCAATTATCATATTTTCTTAATGTTTCATATACTTCTTTGTTAACAGTTCTATTCAACTTACTGAAAAATTCTTTATCTATATAAGAAAATATTTCTTCAGATTCAGTAATCTTAGACATTTCATAACCTTTAGAATTCCAAAATTCTTTATCATAATTTACTTTATCAAGATACATCATAGATATTTTTGAAGTATCAGATAAGTCAATGCCATTTATATTATCTTCACATAATACTAATTTATTGTGATTCTTTGATTTCCAAAACCCAATTTTATTATCCAATATCTTACAATTAGAGTTCATCAATCCATAGATTGATGAACTATTTACATAATTTCCAGTATTTTTCATTTTTATTAATATTTCTTAAAAACTAAAACATATTCAGAGTTCTTTGACATTACACCAGACTTTCTCTTACCAGACAAATGATCTCGTTGGGTTTTATATTGAAAAGTCTCAATCAATTTCATATTGTTGTCCATTATGACTTTTGCCATATCTTCTTTCAAAGCAAACTTTTTATAGAAGTCTTTTATTATCAAAACAAAATAACCATTATCTTTCAATATATTATTACAGTTATTTACTGTTGGTACCCAATATTCTTTCAACCAATCCTCATAATTTGCAAGCTTATTATAACATTGAGAATTGTCATCTGAATATTTTTCCAATGTAAAATATGGTGGACAACTCATACACATATCTACTTTACCTTTCTCTTCTAATATTTTATTATATGGATCTGGATTTTCTGAACCTGTTTTAAACATCATTGATTTTCCACCAAGATATTCTTTATCAAATTTTTTCAAATCATCTACAACTAATGGATCAGTTCCAGAATAATCTAAACCTAATGACCAAGCTGCTAACATGCGAGCACCCCATCCACAAGAATAGTCAAATACTTTATCACCTTCATTCAAATATCTTGAATAAATGAATTTAGCAATCATAGGTCTGAAATTAGAAACACCATATCCAATCTTGGATGAACGAATTCCTTGAACAATCATTTCTGGTGACATATCAAATATATAAGGTTCCTCTTGTCCACGTTCTGTTGTAAGATTCCAACCCATTCGATTTTTCAATACTCTTGTTATCAGTACATCATCATTAAACACATCTTCTATAGATATGGTTCCATCATCTCCTCTGGTTTTCCAAAATAAATCTTGACACATATATCTACAAATATCCAAACAAAGACTACCGGAATTGGAAAGATAACCATTCTTCATTACACTTTCCGGATCTGCTTTCTTCAATTTTTGCAGTTGCTTACTTATATACTTGTCATCTTCATAAATATGTTTTGACAATTGTTTATAAGGGAAACCATCTATACGGATTTTCTTTATTATCTTATCTATCAATTCTTCACGTTGTTCTTGATTTAACGTCCAAATATATTCTGCTGTAAGTTCATTTCCATCTATTACAAATCGTTTTCTGTTATTAGAGCAAAAACAACATGTTTCATAATCATTACTTGTATAAGCCTTGTCTATTTTTTCTTTCTTCATATTTGTGTTTTATTATTTGTGATATTTAGAATATAGAAAATCTATGAACGTTTTTCCTTCTTCTAATGACCAAACTTCTTTAAAATTTAAATGGTTGCGCTTAGCACAATCTCTTTTTTCTGGATCTTTAATTGTCCAAATAGTAATTGCTTGACATTTAGACCCATATCTTTCTTTATATCTTTCTACTAATACTTGATCTAATACAGAATTTGGATTGTATGGGTGTGTGTTATGAGTATAATAACCTTGTAACTCAATAAAATAATCTAATTCTGGTATATAAAAATCACAATTATAAGGGTATCTTTTACAATGATATTGTCTTTTTACTGTTGTAAATTTAGATTTTATATATAAGAAAAGATCTTCTTCTGGTTTTGAAGTATTAAATGAGTGATTCTTTTTCTTTGTTTCATATATTTTTTGCCTTACTTCTTCTGTATTTAATTTATTTGATAATTTTTTCTTAACTATTGGTGATTTCATTGCACATTCATATCCATATTTATCTAAGAAAATTTCTTTTGAAATTTCCCTAAATTCTTTAGTTCTCATATAATATTCTGTACCAAACTTTTCTTTAGATGTTTCTTTTGTTTTATCTAATATTTCTTTAGATTGTAATGGCATATCAACACCATATCTTTCTTGATTAGTTTTCTTTATTTTTTCTCTTACCTCAGGTGCCCATCCAGCATTTATAACTCCATATTTATTCAAACAAGTTTGTCTTCCCTTTTCTTTTACCTTTTCAGATTTTGCAGGATTGTCAACCCCATATTTTAATAAACAAGTTTCTTTTCTTCTTTCTAAATTTGCATTATTTGCACATTTCCTAGAGCAATATGGGGCATAATTTCCAAGGCATCTATATACTGTTTCTTTATTACAATATTTACAAACAGGTCTTTCTTCTATTCCAAATTTCATACGATCTAAAGATTCTCTAAATGTTTTACTATCTTTATATCTATTGATAATATAATTAGTGATATTTGGATATTTATCTTTATTTCTAATATAATGTGTACTTGGTTTTGATTTTGAATATACGATTTTGATTATTAAATTATCTGTCATTTGAAATTATACAATAAAAGTGTCTATCTTATATATGAATAAAATAGACACTTTATATTAATTATTTCAACTTTTTAATTTAGTTGCTTGATTCACCGGTACTTAAGTCTTCATCCCAGAAGTCACTCCTAAATGTTACACTAAGCTTACCAGGTTCATTATCAGTGTAGTTTAATGTATCAAGACCTGTTACATTTGTAATCATGGTGTCATGGAATACATAAGCACGATAGATAGTACCATCGCGATTAGCTTCTGCAATTCTCATTACATCAGCAACATAGTCAGCTTTCAATGTACGAGTACCATCAGCAAGGTCATAACCAAGTTTTTCCCAAGCCTTGAATATACGGAGCAACCAAGCATCTGACTTAGAACGAATATTCAAATTGAAGTTTACTGTAACTTCAGCGTAAGTGTTATCCAATGTTGGGTTCAAGAAGCTCACATCAACACCAAAGAATTTCTGTGAACCAGCTTGTACTGTCTTTTGTAATGCATCCAAACCAGCAACATCCGTAACTTGTTCTGTCATGGTAGCAGCATCAGCACCAAACATACCTTGCAATTGTGTAGGAAGTGTAAATGATACCTCAAACACTGCACGGTTCATTGGATCATGACGATTAGCACCAGCCTTAGTATTCATCAAATGAGGAAGATGTGTCTTGCCATCATGGCCACGAGAAGCAAAATCACCTGTAGTTGCAGCAACTGATCCACCCCAATAAATGTTAGGCTTATTTTCTGTTATTTTCTGCATAAAACTTTCTTATATATAAGATTTTGTTATTTTCTATAAATGGAGAGAGTTCTTAAGAACTCTCTCATTTGTTTATTCTCCAAGAATAGTAGAATTCATCTGACCCGTACGATACAGAGTCAACTCATGTACCATCTTACCCATTCCACGACCTGGTTCGATATGAGTAGACAAGATAGCCATCTCATTATCAATAATATCAGGTGTGTTGTTAGAGTCATCCATGACATTCAAGTAAGCTTGAATACCACCATTAGCCTGAACTCTAGCACAGATAGAATCAGCACGATCCTTAATCTTATTACGTACAGTCTGGTTGTTGAACTCCCACTGATAAGACTGAAGAATCTTCTCAACTTCATCCATAATGTAGATAACCAACTCACGAACGTTAACAGAACTCAATGCTGACTTAGGTGTCTGCTTAGCGGTTTGGTTAGCATTTATGAATGTTCCAAAGCTTGGGCGGTATACCATACAGTTTACACCAAAAGGCTCAATTATGTTGAGTTCATCACTACTATAATTGTAATCAGGACCAACAAGACCAGATACTGACATTGCACCATAGTTAGGACCAGCTACAATTTCATAAGGAAGACGTGAATTGTACTTCTCCATAAACAAGTTAGATACAAGACCTGCAGATGGAACAACAGAATCAATAGTACCATCAGAAAGCTTTAATGGAGTATAGAAAGCTGCAAAGCTAGCACCTTCATCATTTGATGGAAGAGAGAATGCTGTTGTATGAGCTTTCTTCTTATTGAATCCATCAACTACATATTGTACATTGAATACTCCCTTGGCATCAGTAAATGAACTGTATGGGCACTTTACAAATGTCTTAACAGAAGGGAAGTTAAGAATGGCGAATGCATTTTGCTTCTGCTTAGCAAGATAAGAAAGTACCTTCTTAGCACCTGCATCAACATAAGTTTCGAAACCATCGATAACATATCTGAAGTCAATTTCTGACTTATTCAAAAGACCAGTAAGAAGACCTTTGTATTCAGTCAAAGCTGACAACTGGAAGTTCTGCCATTCAAGCTTAGCACGTTGACCAACCCCATCTGGCTTTGGATGTTCATAGGTATAACCCTTCAAGTATACAGGTTCCATAGTACCAATTTCTTGGTTCAAGCCATTTTCAATACGAACAAGATATTTACCATAAGTTGTTGCATTTTGTGCAGCTTTCTTAATCCATTCATTGGTATTAGCTACTAAAGTGGAGTAGCCAATCAAATAATGACCATTCTTTGATACATCACCATTTTCTGTATAATTAGCTGTTGTACTATTATATGCAGTCTTATCTGAAGTAGAAAGACCATTATATTTATCTTCAGAAATTGGCTTGATCTTTTGATATTCTGCATCAGTAAGCATAATTACCTCTTGTCCATAATTAAATGCAGGATTTGTATACATTGCTACATAATAACCAATTTTATCAGTACCATCATGTTTCAAAGCAGTTGTATTTGCGGTAATCTTTCCAGCTTCATCTACTTTTAAATCAGGATTAGAAGTTGCATCAATATATAATGTTCCAGCAGAGGTTGTTACTTGAACCGGTCTCTTAAGACCAGCATCAGATGAATATACTTGTTTGATATCATCATAGATGAATGTATAAGAATCAAGTTCTACATATTTATAGTCTTTCTTTTCACTTTCACTCTTTGTTTTATATTCTGCACCTGTTATATTATCCTTATTTGGATCTGATGTGGCAATCTTATGGTAATGATAATTTCTAGTACACATGTTACGTGCAGTGGCATTCAACATCATGTATTCTACAGCTGTAACTTGCTTAGAGAATACTATACCTGATGGATTGAATCCTTCCTTGTTTGTAGCAACTGCATAAGCTTCAGCCGTCAAAGTTCTAGGTCCCACATGATTGTAAGTAACTGCCCAGTTCTTAGGTTTATATTCTTTCTGTTCTTCTGTACCAAGCAACTTATATTCACCATTAGAAATAGTTACGTCCTTGTCAGATTTGCTAGCACCTTCATAAGTAGCAATATTACCGGTGAACTTGATAGAGTATGTTTTAGGATTACCATATTCATCAGTAATGGTTTCTGTTTCCTGAACATAACAAAGGTCATAATAACCATTATTTACCTCATCAGAATAGTCACCATCACCATCCATATCAATCTTACCATCTACAGCTAAGAACTGATCACCCTTCTGAAGCATAGCAAGAACAGTGGTATCAGCTGTAGCAGGAGCTGTTAAATGATATGTATGTACTGCATCTTCATCCGTTTCATCGTATACATCAGCTGTCAAAGTCCAATTTTCATTCAATGGGATGAATGTAACAGATGGACCATATACATTCCAAGAAGCATATTTATTATGGTCATCTATCAATGTATCCGGGTTCAGATATTCGGTCTTTGTAGTAATGTAAACATCTTCGATATTACACTTAACAACTTCAGAACTTAAGATTACCATAGCATCATCTGTACTATCTAAATCTCTAGAAAGTGAAGTGATTACCTTCTTAGGACCATTGATATTCTCTGGCTTGTCATAAGCATCAGCTGATTTGTAAACTGTACCAAGACCTGACTCAAACGGAACATAAGAAGTTACGCCATCAACCGTCTTCTTGTAAGCAGCACCAAGTTCGTAAAGAATATAGTTTACATTTGGTTTACTAATCATAAGTAAGTCGATAGTAATATGCTTAGATGAACCAACAGCTCCTAAAGTAATAGCAGTATCAGTCCAAGACTGAACATACAAGTTACCACTGATCTTCTTTACATTTTCCCAAGAAAGAGGATGCTTGATAGTATCTTCATCTGACCAGATGTTTGTACGGAAATGCGTCTTAGCAGAAACAACCGGAGCATCAACATTACCAAGAAGTGATGTTAAAGCAGTACCCTTCCAAAGTCTGTCGATACAAACAATGCTAGTACCATATTGCTTGTAAATCTTAGCACGGCTGTGACCAACATCAGAACCATCGCTTTCTACATGGGTATTGTCATAAGGAGTAGAATCTGAAGTAGAGATCCAACGAGCACCCGACATGTCAATATTAGCAGTACCATATTCATAAAGCATATCTTCATTGAAGCTCATCATCATGTGGTGTGCATCAGAATCAAGATTGAATATGATATCAAGAGAAGCGTAGTTGCCATTCTTATCCTTGAAATATGGAATCAAACAACCAACATAATGGCCAATAGCACCACTTGTCTCATCTTCAAAGAGATAGTCAAGAGTATCGTTATAGTCGCCAAAACTGTCCTTTACATATTGACGAAGTTTCAATTTACCGTTCTTATCTACAATAAAGTAATTCTTTAAAGTTTCAGAAGCAAGAACTTGATCAGCTGTAAACTTACCACTGAATACATAAACCTCGGCGAAGAATGCAGACATAAGTTCATTTTCATAACCTTCAAGGAATTCAGGAACGGTTTCACCTGCATCCTTATACCAATCACTTACTGTAACATTGTAAGAACTTACTTTGCTACCAGAAGCCTTACGAATGAAGAAAGTACCAGAATTAGCTTTTACATCGGTAGTAGCGATATTGATATATTCTGACCCACGTACTTCATTAAGCTTTTCTGGGTCTAATGACCAGAAACGAGTAGTATCGTAAACATCTGCCACAGGGATCTGTACTGTATCAATAGTATCCTTCGCATTGAAGTTAGTATTGATTTGAGCACCTGTAACATTTTCTGTATCAAACTTCTTCAAGTTCAAACAAAGAATAGGAGATACACTCAACATCTGTAAAGCAGTACGGTGGAAGAAATTACCACGACGCTCTTGTGTCTTGTTGATATTACCGTACATAGCGATAAAATCAGCAGCACTTTGGATATAAGTAGGAATGTTAAATGGACCCTTATCAGAATATCCAACAAGTAAACGAAGAACATTTGTATCCTGACTCAATACAGTTGATTTGTCAAAAACAACTCTGTACAGGCCAGCATGCTTAAAGTTCTGTAAATATACTGGGATTGCCATGTTTATATTTTACTTAAAATGTATTTGTCAAATTTATCAATTTGTTGATTAAAAATAATTTATGTAAATTGGATATAGTCAAATATGATTTTGAATTATTTTTAATATTTGACTATTAATATTTTATATGAAAGATACAAAAGATAAAGAATACAGAAGTAGGCATGATAGTTTGATTAATAAGGTGTTTTGGAATGGAAACAGGGTAATTAGGGTAAATTTTATTTCAAAACATCCAAATATTTCAGAATATTTATTAAGTAGATATAAAGACTCTGATTCATTTAGAGAAACTATACAAAGAATAAAATTAGGAATAGAAGAAAAACCTAAATGCCCAACATGTGGTAAATCAGTAAATTTTATTGGGAAGCAAAAGAAAATGTTTTCAAAATATTGTTGCAATAGTTGTAGAGCAAGAAATGAGGAAACACACATAAAAGCAAATCAAACATATTTTAAAAGAACTGGATATACACATAATTCTAGGAATCCAGAATCACAAGAAAGAATAAAACAAACTTGTCAAAAAAGATATGGTGCTAATTCCGTTGTAGAAAGTTATAAAGGTAAAGAAGGAAGAATAAAAAGCTTTGGAAAAGTTTCATTTTTTCAAACGGATAAATTTAAAGAAAAAATGAAAAATATATGGCATTCAGAGGAATTCAAAAATAAAATTATAGATGGATTTATAAAGAAATACGGTATTGAATGGTATGTTAAATCCGAAGAATATAAACATTATATGGATTCAATATGGAAATCAGATGAATTTAAAGAAAAATTTAAGTCGAACATGAAAAAGGGAATGTTAGAAAAATATGGCGTTATTTCATTTCCAAAGACGGAAGAATATAAAATTATAAAAGATAAAATATTAGAAAAGAAATACAATACTATGAAAAAGAATAATACATTCAATACTTCTAAACCAGAAGAAGAATTGTATGTATATATAAAGTCTAAGTTCCCATCAGTAATAAGACAATATAAAGATAAAGAAAGATATCCATGGCAATGTGATTTCTATATACCTGAATTAGATTATTTTATAGAGTTGAATGGTACTTGGACACACGGCAAGCACCCATATAATCCTAATTCTGAAGATAAAGCTTTATTAGAAAAAATGCAGGCAAAAGCATTATCAGGACATAAATATTATTTAAATGCAATAAAGACTTGGACTATATATGATGTAAATAAAAGAGAAACAGCTAAACGAAACAATTTAAATTTTAAAGAAGTTTGGTCATTACAAGAAGGAAAGGAATTTATTGATGATCTATATGAAAAAAGAGAGATTCCTTAAGGAATCTCTCTTTTCTATGCTTACATTTACTATTAGAGCAAACCGAAGTCTGAAGAAACTGTAAATGTGTAATAACTTTTCTCTGGGAAAAATCCGATATCAGCAATAGCATAACGGCTATTTACAAGCATCTTAGGTGCCATTGTGCCTTCTGCGATGAGCTGCATTTGGTCCGCAAGGATATAAGGCATAAATACTACACCTGGTTCGTTACCAGAACCCTTACGTCCAACACAAATACGAGTATCGTTCCAATCCATATAAGGATCTACATAAACCTGAAGACCTGCAATAGTACCGGCTTTGTAGAGATTAGCAGTTACAGACTGTGTGAATGTATTCTGCATTGGAGCAACTACATACTGAGCACAATCTTGAAGTGCTGTAACAACCTGGGTATTTGTAACAACCCAGTTAGCTGGACCACGTCTATTAGTTACCTGGATGAGGTTAGATGCTGCAAGTACACGAGAAGCGATACGACGTTGACGAGTATGAAGGTTCTCAGCAGATGTGTTAACTTCTGAGTTCTTGATAGTACCCCAAGTAGCACGAAGATCATTACCGAAGATATCTTTGTACTCCTTGATATTCATAGGAAGCTGAGCGAAGTCCTTATCAGCTGTACCCATGTAGAGGTTCAAGTCAACACCTTGATAGTTCTTCAAGTTCAATGCGTTAGTAACACCAAGACGGAATACATGCTCAAGAATACGAGCGTTGATAGACTGGGTGATTTCGTTCTGCATTGCTTCCATAATCTTAGAAACAGCGTTAACACCGTACAATGGAAGATCCTGAAGTTGCTGACGAGTTACAGCACCTGTTACTTCATAACTACCTACTGTAATCCACTTAGAGAATAGACGAAGACCAATAGTGTTACCAGTACCAGTTTCATTCTCAGCACGTGTCATAGGTTCCTTCTTACCAGTAGCGAAGTTAGCGAAACCATCGATGAAGTCAACCATTGTCTGAGCAAAGTCAACCTGTACAGCAGCCTTTTCTGCATCTTCCAAATTATCTACTTCTGTACCGTCAATAGTCATCTTGAATGTATCACCAGAGAATGCCTCATTGATAGATATATCCTTGGTATCCTTCTTTGAATCGATAACCTGTACAAGAAGACCACCATCCATACGACCAAATGCCTTGAACAATGTCTGTACCTTACCAGCAGATGTTTCGAAATCAACCTTTACATCTTCAACCAAAGTACCAAGAGCACGGAGCTTGGCAATTGCGGTACCAGGAAGCAATACCTTGAAGTACATTGGTTTGTTCTCACGACCAGCACCAACACCGTCAAGACCAGCGATTTCATTTCTACGACCCATCTTACCACCAGCGTAAGGGAAGTCCATATAACTCAAGAGAGCCCAAGGACCCTTAGTAGGAATAGTTGGAACAAGCTCAAGACCAATAGTCATCAAAGCTACGTTCAAAGCCATAGGAAGTGTAGAAACTGGAATATCACCACTACCAGGAGTCTGATTGAAGAATGCACCTGGATTGATACCAGCTGTAGAGCTACCACGACCATCAGCACCATGAGGACCACTAGGAGCGGCAATATTACCCATACCAAGAGTATTAGCTGGAGTAGCATACATAGGACCAACACCAGGACCACCCTGAGGACCACCAGCTGGAACTGTTACAGGGCTAACACCTGTGGCTGTTGCTACTGCATGAGCACCAAGGTTAGCTTCAAACATTGCGTGTGTTTGGGCATAATCAGATACCCAATTCAACTTTTCATTATCTTCAACATGGAACTGCTCAGTAAGCATCTTAGTCCACATTGCTTTGTTCTGATTTTCTGTAATCAACATGTTTATTACTAGAAATATGATTTTGTTATAATTCTTTTCTTTTAGAATTTAGTAAAAATAAATTGTTCCTCCACTTTTTAGACATTTAACGTAAAGCCATCATCTGAGCAGCAATACTAGACATATAACTATCTACCGGATTTTGGTTATGATTCTCGTTGATATTCTGTACTGGCTTCTCATTGAAATCAATACCAGCCCAGAAGCTTTCCATCACACCGGTCTTAGTAAAGTCATAAGCACGAGACTGCAAAGCTATCTCATCTTTCTTTTGTTCACTCAAACCTTCGAACATTGGACGGTACTCATTTGGCATGTTTACAATAGCATAGCAAGTTGCATACTTACCAAGATTCTTCTCTTGCTGTTCCCTCAACATCTGAATCTCATTTTCTTTAGAACCTTGTCCACTTTCAAGCATCTCGAGCATTCTATCAATATTCTCGAACTTGTCATTAGACTTAGATTCTATATATTCAGAAACATTCTCATTAATCTTGTTAGTCAATTCCTTACCAAATTGCTCGGTAATCCAATTCTGTAGTTCATCAGAGTAATTTTCGACAATCCACTTCTGAACTTCAGGAGAATACTGCTCTACAATCCACTTCTGAACCTCTGGAGAATAATGTTCTGTTACCCACTTCTGAACTTCAGGAGAATACTGCTCTACAATCCACTTCTGAACCTCTGGAGAATAATGTTCTGTTACCCACTTCTGAACTTCTGGAGAATATTGCTCTACTACCCACTTTTGTACCTCAGGAGCAAACTGTTCACATATCCAATTTTGAACAACTGGAGCAAACTCTTCACTTACCCATTTTTGTACACCATTTGCCATTTCTTGGCTGAATTCAGGTTTGAATTCTTCCTTAATCCAAGATTCAATAGCATCATAGTTAGTAGGCTTGAATTCAGAAACTTGTTCAGTAAGAGCTTGGATTTGCTCATCCTTTTCATTGATAGATTCCTTAGCTACATGAAGTTCAGCCTCAAGGCTTTCTACTTTTTCACTAAGCTTATCAACTGCTTCTTTCAAGTCTTTCATATTTGTTTTATCTTTGTCTTTATCTTTGTTCTTATCTGGATCATCATTCTTGTCATCTTCACCTTCAAGAATTACTGCACACATAGATTCATTCAATGATTCAAACTTCTGATTTTCATCCAAGTGCAAACTTGCCTGTGAGAAACCTGGTGTACCAACCAAGTCATAAGTCTTAAGCATAGTAAGTGTTACATTACCTGATTCATCAATAGAACCAAGAGCACGAGAACTAATATACAAAGGTACACCAGCTTCTACAATAGCCTTAGCATTACGACCCTTCTCAGTATCAAGCAGTACAACAGTACCTGTAATAGTACCATCTTCATGCATTTGAACACTTTCAATCTTGTGTGAAACATTATTGAGATTAATATTCATTGAATTTGGATGTTCAAGTTCACCAAGACAACCTTCTGTTGCTATTGTCTTTTGCAAACTTTCTACCATCTGACCATAATTCTCCTTACTGTAAATTCTGTTGTTACCATTTTTAATTCCGCAAACACCGAATACACCAGAAAGGCGAATTTCATTATTGTCAAGAGACTCCTTAACCTTCATTGCAGTTATGTTGCCAAGTGTCTCATATACTAGACATTTCTTTGCCATTTCGTATTTGATAGGATAAATTTTGACCTATATATTAAATTAGGTTAATGTTACTTTTAAAAATAACAGAAGTAAGTAAAAAGCCTCTATCAAATTACGTTTAATTAATAATAAATAAAAATAAAAAGGACAATAGTTTACCATCATAATTTATCGATAAATTTTTTACCTTCATCTAAAGTCCATACTTCTTTAAAATGAAGATTATTTTGTTTTGCTATTTCTCTTTTTAATGGATCTGTTACTGTCCAAGTTTTTATCATATTGTTATACATTGGATGTTCAACAGATTTTTCTTTCCATGAATTAAGCTTATTTACATCATTTTTGCTTTTAGGATTATATGGATGACCACCATGTGAACAGAATCCATTCAATTCTATAAAGTAATCTAATTCCGGAATATAAAAGTCACAATCAAATGGATATCTTGTATCTTTATTATACTGTCTTTCCACCGATGGAAACTTTTCTTTAATATACAAATACAATTCTTCTTCTGGTTTAGAAGTATTGAATGTATGATTTTTTCTTCTTGTTTCTATTTTCTTATTTTTTATATCTTCATCCATTGATATATGTGGTACACCATATCGTTCCATACAAGTTTTTTCTTTCTTTTTCTTACATTTTAAAGATGATGTTCCTTCACTTATTTTCTTTTTTACATAAGGTATTTGAGTTGAATATTCTACTCCATATTTTTCTTTTATCTTGATCTTCATAAATTCTGTATTGCCTAATGGAGTAATTGAACCATACTTTTCTAAATTAGTTATTTTTATTTTCTTTCTTATTTCTTCACTTTGTAATAATGATGTGGACCCATATTTTTCTAAACAAGTATTTTTTATCTTTTCTTTTATTTTATCAGATTTAGATGGGACTACTACACCATAATGCTCTATTAATGACTTCTTTTTCTTTTCTTGTACTTGTTTATCTTTGAATGAATTATCTACACCATATTTTTGAATGCACTTTTCTTTATATTTCTTTCTAGTTTCTTCTGATTTTTGTGCGCAAGAACAAGAACAATATGTTTTATACGTAGGTTGGTTATTTAACAATCCTTTATATTTTACATTTGCACCGCATAATTTACAAGTAGGTCTTATTTCTATTTTAAATTTTATTCTATCTAATATTTCTTTATATGATTCTGAGTAATCATAAAATCTATTATCTAAATATTTTTTTATGTTTGAATAATTATTTAATTTTTTTAAAACATATTTAGACCTTCCGCTATTTGTTAAGAATATATTTAAAAGTATTTTATCGTAATCCATATTAATAAAATAGAAATGGGTGAACTTAAGTTCACCCATTCTTTAGAATTTAGGAATAGAAATTTTAGGCATAGCCGGTGTCGACATCTTAGGCATGCTAGGCATCTTAGGCATCATGCTATTGTATCTCTTATCCTGATCTTTTTGTTCCTTTTCTTCTTTCTTTTGGATATCTTTTATATTAGCAAGATACTCTTCATATATCCAGTAAGGCATTCTAAGTATCTCACTAGGTTGTATGTGATATTCTCTGCAGATGAAAAGATCATTTCTTACCGAAGCGGCGACGCTTACTTTGTACATGGAATAAAGCCCCAACTCCATCTGGAAACCTGATATCTGAAGTTACCTCCTCTCCACAACTTGGACATTTAGTAAGCAATTTAGTCTTAGGAGTAACAATAATATTCTTAAGAACTTCATCCATAAATTCAAACTGGTCAATAGAAAGAGAATCAAATGCCATCTTAAGTTGTTTCATCTGTCTCTTACTGATTTCATCATCCTTAGAAATCTTAGGTGTCATCCAAGAAACAAAACGAATAAATACTGGATCTATCTTTGTATTTCTGTTTTCTTGAAGCTTACGTATCATCCAAGCCTTGATGTTTGCATCCTTTTCCAAAGTTGGTACATACAAAGTAATAGGATCACCTTCTACTTCATATTCTGATGGATCAATTGCCCAAGTACGAGAAGTCTGGTCATAATATGAAATTACTTCTTCATCTGGCATATCATACATCAATGCATCAGAAGTCAAATTGAATTCTACTGGGGTTTCACACTCAGGACAATCCTCATAATATGAAATATTTGACTCACCATCTTGGAATGTGTATTCTCTTACAAGAAGTAAGAAGAAGAATCTGTCCCAAGAGCAAATGTTGTGCCAAGGAATAGGACGATCTGTACTATCCTTAATCTGCAAACAAGTCTTCAATACCTCGTTAAATACTTCATCGATACTATTACCATTCTGATCATCAATCATAGACCAGTTACGAATAGCTTCTACTGTTGCTGGACGAATATAGAATGACCAATCAGATGGATAGAAAATATCACGTTCACCTAACAATGTTCTATCTACTGGCAGCCATCCTTCACGAACTCTTGTAGTATCTCCAATTTTCTGACCAATTCTTGAAAGATTCTGTGATTTGATGAATTCTTTATCACGTTCTCTCTCTTCATTTGACATAGCCCCAGGAAGTCTGTTCAACTTCTTTCCTATCATTTGAGTAGCCATATTAGTAGAAGGAGCTTCTTCAGCTACATCATCATATACTTCTTGCTGTACTCCTCCATCTGCTTCCATATTCAAATCATTACCAAGATCTCCAATTTGAGCAGCTAATGTTTGTTCTGTTTCTTCTTGTGTTTGTTTTCTACGTATTGCCATATTTATTAATCAAATTTGATTTTTTATTTCCTCACTTAAAAAATAAAGTTATTTGTTTTAGTTAAAAGACTTGTTCATATTCGGATGCATGTACTATTACTTGACCTGTACATAAACTTTTCTTAATGTTTTCTTTATTGATTTTCTTATTCTTTACACTTACTCTTATTTTATGGTCAAATCTGTCATCAGGCATAGGTCCATGATTGATAATTATGATAGTTCTGTTGTTTGCCATAGAAGTCTGAAGCATTTCTAACATCATATCTTTCATGTTGTCATCCATGTTCGAAAAAAGTTCATCAAGTCCTATTATATTAAAATTGACATTTGCAATGACATTCTGAAGAATTCCAAAAATGATACAGATATCTAAGGTCTTCTTCTGTCCAGTCGATAAGTCTTTATATGAAATTTCTTTTTCATTATTGTCTATGAATATATGACACTTGAATTCTTGGTCAAATTTGACAGAATAGTTTTGTTCAAGCTTATTGAGATACTTAGATATTGAATTGTTGATATGTGGTATCATAGAATCAAGCAACTTGTATCGTAATGACTTAGTGAACAATTCTGACAAATCATTCCATTCACCTTGTTCTAATTCATTATCTAATGATTCTTGTTGCAATCTTTCTAGCTTGTCTTTAGCTTCTGATATCAAATTGTCAAAATTATCTTTCATTAACTTAAGATTAGAATTGTAAGTTGATACTTTAGTATCAATAGAATGAATTTCGGATTTAATATCAGAAATAAGTGTATCATATTTCTTGTTTACTACATCTATCTTATCATTTATAGATAGAATTTCTTTAGATACTTCTTCTATCTTATCATTCCAATCATGCCAAACTTTAGCATAATCATTCATTTTATTGAGATATTCATCTATTTTTGATTTCTCAATATCATGGCCACATGTAGGGCATTTACCAGATTTGAATTTTTCATACATCTGTTTCTGTTGCTTTCCCAAAGTAGCTGCTTCTGTTCTCTTATCAACAAATTCAGATTTCTTTTTCTCTAATTCTCTTTTTTGCTCTACTGTTGCATTAACTTTTTGCTTATGCTCTTCTTTTACAGATTTTCCTTGTTCAATCAAGTCATTTCTTCGCTTGTCTAAACCAGTTATATCTATTGATGTTGCAAGTTTCTGCTGCTGATTTTCTTTCTTCTTTTTTAAGGATTCTATCTGATTAGAAGTTTCTTGTATCAATGCTTGCAATTCTGTTCCTCTCTTTACTACATCTCTTTTTTCTTCTACTACTTCATCATTATAAGTGGTAAAAGTCTTAAACCCAAATACATCATCAAGAAAACATTTTGTTTGAAATGGGTTCATGCTTGCTAATGACATAAACTGGTTGAATGATATGATACACATCCTTTCTATTGCAATTCTTGGTACATCATAATATTCTTCTAGAATTTTCTGATAATCATTCTTAGATGGTGCTTGCAAATCCTTTCCATCTATCTTCGCTACCATTTCTGAATAACATTGTCTAGATATATAGATATCATGTTTTCCAGAAGTAAGCCATAATTCAACTTTATAGTCTTTGGTATTCCAAGCAATCAAATTGGGGTTCTTATGATCTTTTATGGTACCATAAAGTCCAAACAGAATAGCTTCAAGCAGGCTGGTTTTGCCACTCCCAATAGGTCCTGATAGCTTTATCATACCATTCAACTCATTAAAGTCGAATTCTTGTGTACCATAAATTGATTTGAAGTTTGTTATCTTAATCTTATTTATTTTCATTTTCCTCTTTCTTCTATCTTTTCTTTAATTGTTTCATACTTACTATATAGATTCTTTGGAATGTTGCTGTCAATATATTTCTTTATATCTTGGTTCATGTCAATTCCAACTTCATCATCATTTATCATCATCTTATCTATTGCTACTACTCTTATAGATATTCCAGGATTATTCAGTTTCAGTTCTTTTACTTTCTCAATGTATTTTGCTTTATTGATTAAATCTTTATCAATATATAGCTGAACAAAGCAATTATCAAAATTAGTAAGATTAAAGATTTCTT
>CALESE010000160.1 GCA_937907205.1 uncultured Romboutsia sp.
CATTTAACATCTATCTCAGTCATTTTCCCTATGTTGTCCATTTTGCACCTCTTATTTTAACGTTCTATTTGATTACAATTACTTACTTCAAGTCTAATTTTCACTATTTCACTATTTCACTATTTTTCATTAGATTATCATTATCATTAAATCTACAGTACTATTCCTTTTTTCAGTCTACTTATAGCTTAAGTTTTATTACGTACACTTGTGTCGTTATAGCATTTACTTTTCTTTTTCTAGTTAATCTACCTTTTTCATAGTCTAGTTTTCCTTCTTTCTTCAATTGATCTAGTACAACATTTTTATCTTCAAATTTTCCTTGTTTCATTATTTCTTCAAATCTATCCGATAGAATTGTCAACTCTAACTCTCCATTTGGTAACTCTTTCCTCATACCCCAATAGTCTACATTTGGATTACTGTCTTTACCACATTTGAACTTAGATGCATTAGCTTCTACGTATTGTACTAACCAATCCTCAGCTTTTCTTTTAATCCCTCTTCTCTGTATGCTATTTATTTCTGCATCTACCAACAACTCTCTTATTCCTTCTATGTCTAAGTTTATTCCATGCTTCCCATAGCCTAAATTTATTAGTCTTGTAGTTAGAGTTACTCCAGCGTACTTAGATGCTGTTCTTTGAATCATGTTGTCTACTATTCCCCTTTCTTTTACCTTCTCTATGAATATTCTTTTCTCATCTTCAAACAATGGTTTTAACTTATCTATTGAACATTTAATCAATTTTTCTGCAAAACTGTATCCAAAAACACCATAGTTTCTATTTGCTAGTGCTTTTACATCATCTGAATGCCTTGCATCTTCTGTCCAAACTACACCATCTAGCTCTAATGTTCTTACCTCTAATCCAGTATTATTTTTAGCTCTACTTAAAAGTGATGCTTCTCCATTAGAGATTATTGTAGTCACCCAAGTTCCTGACTTCCTAAGTTCTATATCTTTTGTAAGCCTAGCCTTATCCTTTCCACCAACAAGGTTATAGATTAAGTTTGTAGTATCTTCTATCTTAGACATTGATAGTTCATCTAGTGCATATGCTACCCCATAGTTACCTGCTAATGAAGTTGCTAGTGCATTCTCTGTAGAGTTCCAAGTATTGTACAACCCTCCTGCTCCTAGCTTTGGATTTCCCCAAATAGATATTGCCAACATGGTTGCTGTACTTTTTCCCTTACTTGATTCAGTTACAAAATGTGCTAGTAATGTATTTACATCATCACAATAATTATTCAATTTAGCAATTACTGCTGAACTTGCTCCTAGTGCAAATGCTAGTGAAATATTTGTATATGGTACTACATATTCTCTTATATCTTTTAAGTAGTCCTCCAAATCACCCTTTGGCTTCAAGTCTAACACCCCAACATACTTGCTATCTTCATTTATTGCCCTATCTAGTTTAAAGATTTCTTTGTTATCATGTATTGCAAACCCTAACTCACTATGAGTATTGTTAGATTCTCCAATTTTAAGCTCCTGATATGCTATTGACCTTATGTGGTACTTTGCATTTTCTTCTGTGACATCAGCACCATGCAAACTTAATTTAAGTATCTCTCTCTTTGTCATAGCTTTATCTCTTGTAACGCGTATTTCTACATTTCTGTTTAAGTATTTCGTTGTTATAGGAAGTGTCACGTTGTTAGTATCAAGATTTCTTTCAGGAGTCCCTACTTTTAGTAAGTTCGCAATTTTATCTCCTTCGTAGACTATCTTTTCAGTTTTGTAACAAATTGATAGGTCTTCATCTATTTCTTCTAGTTCGTATACTTCTTCCTCATGCTTAATTACTTCACTATCAATTATTATATTAGGTTGATTATTTGTTCCTTCTCCTACTATTTCTTCTTTGTATATTATTTCAACTGATGATGTATCTTGAAAACAGTCGTTACCTAGATTGTCTTCGATAGTTACCTTATCATTTTGTCTTTCTTGCGCCATCTCCGCCTGTCTTTTCTCCCATCCTTCTGGTACAATTAGTGGTTTTCTTTCTACTCTTTTTATAGCCATAGCAATTATTCCTCCTTGATGTTTTTTATTGGTTTGTCTTGTTGCTATGAACCTATTCTATCACCTTGTTCTTCTATCGTCCAAGACAACAAAAAACAGCAAATTTGTCCAAAAAATTTGCTGTTTTTCTATTGACTATTTATTTTTTAGTTTTTTTCCTTTTTTCATAGGGTACTTATTCATCAATTTATTGAATTCAGCTACCCTATCTTCTTCATTTTCAATACTAGTTAAGTTTATCTTTAAGTTTTCTAAAATCTTTACTTCCTGTATTTTTTCTTCGTATTCATCTAGAATTTTTTGTATGTCTTTTTTTAAATTATTTACTACACCTACTCTAAAGTCGTACACAAATGAATCTGTTAGATTCACAACTTTTAGTACAGATTGATTGATTTCTTTTACTTTTTCTAAAACTGCATCTCCCTTTAACTCATCTCTTCTTTGTTTCCAAATAGCTTTTTCATTTTCATCCATGTTGCTTACAAATGTATCAAATAGCAATAGTGTTTCCTCTTCATTCAAAACTTTTCCTGATGAAAACTTGTTTATTGCTCTACTCTTATCAGTATCTTGGTATACGTCTCTTACTAAGCTTACAAACTCATCTTTTTTACTTTCAGGTATTCCATTTGTATCATAATATGAGCTTATTTTTCTAATTGATTTTTCAATACGTTGAACATTTTTAAGTGCTGAGTCAAAAAATTTAGTATCATTTTCATCTATTCCTGTTATTTCTGGAACTAATGATCTTAATGAGTAGAATTTCATATTTATTACCTTCTTTCTGTAAAATCTTTATAGTTGTCAAAAAAATAAGGCTAACTAGGTTAACCTTATTACCATTTTATACTAATATAGATTTATTAGAAACCATCAATTCTATCGCTATGCAAACACCTAATCCTAGTACTGATCCTATTACAAATCCCCACATTTTACTATTCCTCCTTATTTTAGTATTCTTTTCTTTGTTGTATTATTGTCTTAAAAATTGATATTCCAAATGTTACACCTGCTACAAATAGCTCTACTGTCATATCTCTAATTCCTCCTATTTATTAAGAATTTCTTTTAACTCCCCTACAAATTCTTTTGAAAACACATTCTGTTTTATTGCTAATTCAATTAGCTTTATCAAATCATCTTCTGGTAAGTCTAATGGTCTTGCTACTAATTGTTCTTCCATCATTATTGAACCCTTGATTATATCCTTAAAGTAAACAAATCTTATCTCTTCTTGATTTAACTCTTTTACAAAGATCTTTTCTATTCCGTATGCTACATTATTAGCTCTTATTTTAGCTTGTCTTAACACCTTACAGTATTTAGTCTCCTTAACTAATTTGTTCATTGTATTTCTCCTTATATCATTTATACTACCTAAATTCTAGTACTCTTCACTTAACATCATTATTGAGTAATCTCCTTCATCTATTACAAACAGCTTAATTTTAGACTTTATTCCTCGATTTTTAACTACAATTTCTTTTTTGTATTTAGGTACTTCTTGCCTATGTTCTATCTTTAGTAAATTATCTTTTATAGGCTCTATTTCAAAAACTTGTAAGTAGTCCTTCTTTATTCTTATCTCATCTATCATTGACCATAGTAGTAATTGTATTTCAAATGGTATCTCATTTGAAATACCTCTAGTTAAGTATCTCTCTTTATCAAACATTTATTTAATCCTTTCTTTTTAGCATCAAAAAAGAGATAGTCTTTTTATCAACTATCCCTCTTTTAATCTATTATTATTATATTTAATTATCTACTTATTTTAATTCTTCCAACATTTCATATAAACCTGATTCTACTTTCAAATCTTCTATTTTTTCCGAAAACTTCTCTGTCTTATCTTTTAAGTTAGCTTCTAATTGAATTAGTTTCTCATCTCCTGTACCTTGAAGTATCCCTTTATTCCAATTATCTACAATAGTTTCAACTAAGCATTCAGATATTTCTACATATGCATTTAGTACATCTTTTCCCTCTTTTGTCTTCATATTAGTTTTCTTTAAATCTTTTACTATCTTCTTTGATTCTTTTTTTAACTTACTTTTTTTACCATCTGAATTATAGTAAGCATCTGATATATATAATATCGTTGTGCTTATTTCTGATACTTTATTATAGTCGTGTGAGTATGAATTTGAGCTTATACATCCTGTTAAAGTAAAACTCATTAGTATAGTTATCACTAAAACTAGTGTTTTTTTATTTATCATACTTATTACTCATCATTTCCTTTCATTTTACTTCCAACAAAACCTATTACAGCTAATATTGCTCCTCCAATCAAGATCCATTTTAATAAGCCAAGTACAATCCCTCCTAACCACATGAATCCTGCTGTAGTAAGTAGAACACAAGTAAACCAAAAACTTGCTATTGCTCCACATCCAAAATATGTAATATTAAATGATTCATTTATAAGAAAAAATATTATTGTTCCTATTATTAATCCTAAAATCGCTGACATTTTCAAACTCCTCCAATTGTTATTCTTCTTTACTTACTTTATTTAGTAACTGCTTTATCCAACCTTCTATATACCCCAATTCTCTACACATTTCCTTTAAAGTCTTATGCTTATGGTTATTCCTTATGTATTTTTCTATGTATTCATTAGAGTATAGCTTCATTGGAAATGTTACTTGTTGACCTTTATAATTTTTATATAGCTTAATCAAAATTTCTTCTCCAAGTATCTCTATCATGTCAGAGTAGATACCTTTATAATCACTCTTATTATTCATTGATTCACCTCCTTTGTAGTACTAACTAATAATAACTATCTTTTGAAAAATTTTCATTCTGATTTTCTCTTGTAAAATCTATTGTTAATTTTGGATCTTACTTCTCCTCACATTCTATTAGATTCTTTAGTTCTTTCTTACAAAAAACTACTATTGAGAAGTCATTTGAACACAAAAATAGAGCTGAAATGTATTCAGCTCCTTCTATTTCGTCTATGTATTCAGGTATTATTCCTTTTAGTTGATGTTGTTTTAGTTCTTCTATTCCAGCTTTATCTACTACAGTTACGTATCCACCTAAGTCTTCTGCCGTTCTTTCTGTACTGTAGTTTTCATCTAGTATTTCTATGGTAGCTTCTATTGCCGATAGTACTCCTAGTGGTAGTTCTTTTACTAAATCCAAGTCTTGTTTTTTCCAAATGTTTATTATCATTGTAGCTTCCTCCTTGTTTTGAGCATAAAATAAGCTAGATGAAGTGTTTTACCTCATCTAGCTTTATCATAATTATAGTATATATTTAAAATTAGATTTTACTACCTGTATTGATATAAATGTTTTAAACTTTCTTCCTTATATTCTAATACGTTTATACGATTTTCTAATGTCATTAATAAATCATTATAAATCTCTATCTTACTATTATATGAATCTATTTTTTCTAATAGCTTATCATCATATTTATGATAGTATAAAGTACTTACATCTTCTTTTTCTTCAACTAAACTTGTAGCATAGAACTCTACATAATCCTTATCATCACTATCTAATAATTTATCAGTTATAAAATAAATTTTTATTACATTTTCTTCTCCGTAGAACTCATCCTCATTACCTTTGTATACATCAATTAAATACGGATAGTCTCCTAGTTCTGATTTCCTATTACAATCTTCTATTACAAAATATCCTAGTCTAGTACTATAAACATCTCCATTATTATACTTATCTATTTCCATAACTCTAAATATTTCTATATTATCTGTTCTAAATTCTCCAACTAAATATATCGATTTTATTTTTTTCATAGTTATACTCCTTAAATTATTCTATATCGCTAATAATACTGGCATCCATGATCCAAATAAATTCATAGCAAAAAGTACAACCCCTACTGTTGATACAAATATTCCTATACCAATTATTAAATCTGTTGTTTTTCTTAGATTTAGCTTTTTTGAATTCATCTGAGATTTAGCTTTTTTAGCTTTATCATGTTCTTTTTTAGCCTCTTTATAGTTTTTATCATTCTTAACCTTTTTTTGTATATCCTTAGGAACTCCTTTATCATTCATTGTATTTCCAGAGCCATGTGTACTCTTTCCATCTAATGCCTCTTTTGCTTCAACTGAATTTTTTCCGACTTTTCCTTTTACATGCACATGGTATTTTGTCGCACTACTACCATGTGGTCTATGTACTTGATACTTCCATCCTTTTCCTAAATCTACCCATTTACCAAACGCTCTTGATGAAATCCCTGAGCTAGATTCTATTGTATTAGAATCTACATTTAATCCTGTTAGTATATTTTCTAATTCTTTTACTTTATCTAATGCTTCGTTCCCTTTTTCTCTCTCTTGAAATATTTCATCCAACAAATTATTTATTTTCTTCTCCTGCGTATCTATATAATATGCTGATGCGTATACAGGCATACTATATGAAAAAATTAATATAGAAACTAAAGCTGGTATAAATTTTTTTAACTTATTTTTCATTTTTTATTTCCTCCTTTGCAACTGACTGGCATATAACTATCCCTAGACCCTATAGTTTTCCATCCCTCAATTTCTCAAGGTTTGGCTTTTTCAATTTGTTAATACCATTTTATTATTTTTGTCTAAATATGTAAATATTTGTAAGCAAACTGGACGTTAACTGTGTCATTTTGGACAATAATTATAAAAAACTTAAGGTTTTTATAGAAAAATAGGCTATTTTAAATGTATTCAACTAAAAATAGCTATCCCACTCAAAAGTGGCACAGCTATGATTTTCCGTTACTCTGTATTCATTTTTCAAAAACCGTGCTCCGTTACTTGTGATACTGTTCATTATTATTTATCCTAAACGCCCTATATACTTGTTCTAACAATATAAGCTTCATCATTTGATGAGGAAAAGTCATTCTAGAAAATGATAACTTATAATCAGCCCTCTTCAGCACCTCATCTGAAAGACCTAAAGAACCACCTATAACAAAAGTTACATGACTATTCCCTCTAACCCCAAGCTTACTTATAGTATCTGCTAACTCCTCTGAAGATAAATTCTTTCCATCAATAGCTAAAGCTATAACATAACTATTATTTTTTATCTTACCAAGAATCTTTTTACCTTCTTTATCTTTTACTATTAACATATCTTTTTTACTTAGATTTTCTGGACATTTTTCATCATCTAGTTCTATAAAATCTAGCTTACAATACTTAGATAATCTCTTACTAAACTCTTCTATTCCAAGTTTAAGATATTTTTCTTTTAGTTTCCCTACCGTTATTATATTTATATTCATTTACATTTCTCCTTAGCTAATACTAATAGTATTATTTTACTTTGTAAATATCAGATACTTCCTCTCTTGCTAATACATCTAATTTTACATCTTGCCCTACTACTATATCATTTTGATTTAATATTCCTTTTGAAGTTTCATAAGCTAACTCTGGAAAATTATTTTCTTTGCTTAAATGAGCTAATAATATTCTTTCCGTTCCTTCTTTTATAAGCTCTACACAAAATCTAGCAGCATCTTCATTAGATAAATGTCCTACTTCTGACTGTACTCTTTTTTTTAGAGAATATGGATATGATCCCATCATAAGCATATTCTCATCATAATTAGATTCAAGTACTACTAATTTCGATTTATATAAATGTCTTTTTATATTATCTGTTATACATCCTATATCTGTTGCTATGGATATTTTCTCATTTTCTGCATAGAAATTATATCCTACTGCATCTGATGCATCATGAGGTATTGAAAATGGTCTTATTATTATATCTCCTAGAGAATAACTTCTATCATTTTCAAATACTTTCATATTTGTATCTTTTATATCTCCTAGCTTGTCCCTCATTGAACACCAAGTTTTTATATTAGCAAATATAGGTATATCATACTTTCTTGAGATTATACCTGCTCCTTTTATATGATCTGAATGTTCATGAGTTATAAATATTCCTTTTAATTTTTCTATATCTACATTTATATCATCAAGTCCCGTAGTTATTCTTTTACCGCTAAGGCCTGCATCTATTAATATATTCGTATCTTTATATCCTACATAATGACAATTTCCACTACTCCCGCTACCTATTGAACAATATTTAAGCATATGTCACCTCATTTTCTCATAATCATAAGATATATTATACCAAAAAACTACGGCTTTAAATATCAATTTAAAACCGTAGTTAAAATTTACTTGTATTCCCTTATTATTTTATCAATATCTACACCTTTGCTGTTCCATACCTCTACAAATTTAGCTCCATTTACATTTTCAAATTTATACTTATTGAAATATTCTTTTAATGTATCGAAGAATACTTTATCTCCTACTTGATTTCTTACTTCGTTAAATGCTAATGCTCCTTTAGTATATACATTTAAACTATATTCTAATGAATCTTTATATTGATTACTTGGTTTAAATATATTTTCACTAGATCTATTTTTTGCTTGAACTTCCATAGTTTTTATAAGTTTATCTCCAACTTCTTTACCATATTTTTTTTCAAAATAAAGTACTGTTGAATATTCTGTAAGTGCTTCATCTAACCATGGCTCGCTTATTTCATCATTTCCTATTACTGAATACCACCATTGATGAGCTGTCTCATGAGCTATCACATATTCCATTAAGAATTTATCTTTCTCATTATATAAAGTTTGATCTATCATAACCATCATAGGGTACTCCATGCCACCTATATAAAAATCACTCGCTATTACTGAATATGTCTCATATGGATATTCTCCAAATAGTTCACTAAATATTTTTATTGATTCTTTAGCTATTTTAGTTGATTCTTTTGATAAATTCTTATTAAGATTATATGTATTTATGTTAATATTTTTATATGTATCTTTATATACATCAAATTTTTCACTTAATACAAATGCAAAATCTCTTACTTTTTTTGCTTGAATTTCATATAAAGTTTTTTCATTATCTGATTTTTGATTTATAATGTTTCCTGTGCAACCAATCTTATATTTTTTAGGAATTAATATTTTTACATAAAAGTCACTTGTGTCACTATAAAAAGGATCCCCTACAGTTTCATATCCTTTTAAATTCCATCCTCTATCATCATTTACACATGATATAGGAAACCAATTTGTAACATTTATAGTGCTTTCTCCATATCCAAATCTACCTTCAGAATTAGGTAGCTTTACATTATATTTCATATCAATTGAAAATTTTTCACCTGGCTTTAAAATTCTGCCAAGCTTTACTTCTAATATATCATTTTTATCACCTTTAATTTCATACTCAAGCTTTTTACCATTGTTTAATATATTTTTAATATCTATATAACCTTCATTAAATCCATTTGGATATGCTTGTTCCATCTCATTTTTTTCAAAAGGTGCAAATTCCTTCTTTGAAAATGCATTAGGATATATATGAAAATATATCTTGTCTAAATCTGTTTTAGTATTGTTTACATATTCAACATTTTGATTACACATAATTCTTTTTGTTTCATCATTAAAAATAACATCCATAGTATACCTATTTATGCTTTTTTCCTCATTTACTTTTAAAGCTGTTACCTCACCATTTTTATTTTTTAAATAAATACCTCCTCCTACCAATAATGCAAATACTAATACTACCGATAATATTTTCCTCACTTTTTTAGTAAAATTAATTACCAAAATATCCCCCTCCAGTTTCTTATGAATAATTTATCTGTTTTTCTTGCAAGATAAATTTGCAATACTTTTCCTGTAATCTAACTTTAAATTTTATGTTGCATTAAAGTTTTGTATTTTTGTGATATAATCTAATCTGAGGTGATAAAAATGTTTTTTAAAGAAGTTAATGAAGCAGACTTGGGTGAGACTTCTATTGCAAATATCTTTATAGATATATTTATGCCTATGGCGGACGGGTTATACGTTAAAGTTTATTTATTAGCATATAGAAATGCTTGTATCCCTAGCCTTAATCCTAATTTTAGCAACAAATCAATAGCTAAAGATTTAAATATCCCTCTTTCTGATGTAATCTCTGCTTGGAGATTTTGGGAAAGTAAAGGAATTATAAAAATGCATAAAAATGAAGGTTTTGATGATTTTGACTATTCAATAGAGTTTTTAGATTTAAAAAAATTATATATGGAAAATATATTAATTAATACAACATCAATAAAATCAAATACTGACAGTATTGTAGCTACTTCAGATAATCCTAATATTAGAAAAATGTTTAATAATATAAATCAAATAGTTGGACGATACTTAGATCCGGGCGAAAAAATAAGCATTATGGAAATTATGGATAAATATAATATGAGTCCTGAGATGATAATATGTGCTTATGAACATGTAAAAGATAAAACTGGTACTTCTAAGCCTGTTAAATATATTGAAGGAATAATCAGAAACTGGTATGATTCTAATTTATATACTCCTAAAGATGTTAAAGATTCTTTTGCTGTTAGAAGTGAAAGATATATGTTATATAGAACTATATTTAATGAACTAGGCTTCTCTAGACAACCATCTAGGTCTGAAAAACAAATTATGGATGAATGGTTTGATAAGTATAATATGGATATTGAATTAGTACTTGAAGCATGTTCTAAATCTAAGAATATATCAAATCCATCGATATCATATATCAATGGTATAATAAATAGTTGGAATAATAAAAATATAAAAAATATGACCGATTTAAAAAATAATGAGCAAGAGCAAAGACCTAAAGAAAATATAATCAAAAATTCATATTTCAATAAAAATAATGATGATTATAAAAAAACTAAATTCCATAATTTCAATGAAACTTTTACTCAATATACTCCTGAGGAATTAGATAAAATAATTGAGAAAAGTCAAAGAGAAAAATTTAGGTAGGTGATTAAATGGATAATACTAAAATCAGAAATATCCTTTTTAAATATGAACAACGAAGAGATAAAAATGAATATGAATTAGAACAAAGAAAGAATAAAATAGCCACTAATTTACCTGAAATTGTAGAAATCGATGATGAAATATCTAAGATTGGTTTAAAATTGGCAAAATCTGTACTATTAAATCCTAGCTCAAGAGAAGATACCGTAAAAAAATGTAAAGAAGATATAGAAACACTAAGACTAAGAAAAGAAAATTTACTTAAACAACATAATATACCTTTAGATTATTTAGAAATGAAATATAACTGCGGACATTGTGAAGATAAAGGATTTTTACCAAGTGGTGAGAAATGTAAATGCCTAAAACAAGAAATAATAAATGAAGCATATAAAATGTCTAATTTAAATAAGGTTCTAAGCAAAGAAAACTTTAATAACTTTGATTTTAATATATTTTCTCCTATAAGACCTGAAGGATCTAATATATCACCTAGAGAAAATATGCTTGATATTTTTTCAATTTGTGAGAAATTTGTTTTAGATTTTAATAAAGAAAATGATGAAAATTTATTATTCTATGGCTCTACTGGACTTGGCAAAACTTATATGTGTAATTGTATAGCTAAAGATCTATTAGATAGAGGTTATGTAGTTATTTATCAAACTTCATTTAGAATTTTAGAAATAATAGAAGAGTATAAATTTAGAAAAGATCCTAATAATAAATTAGATGATGAAAATTATAAGAATCTATTTGAGTGTGATTTATTAATAATAGATGATCTAGGTACAGAGCTTAATAACTCATTTACAAGCGGTGAAATATTTAATATCGTTAATACTAGATTAGTCTCTGGCAAAAAGATTATAATATCCACAAACTTATCACCATCTCAACTTGGTAAAACTTATACACAAAGAACTTTATCTAGAATACTAGATAAATTTAGACTTATCAAGTTTATTGGAAATGATTTAAGATGGGAAAGATTTAAGTAGAAGGAATATATATTTATATTTTCTTCTACTTTTTTTATTAGATAGATTGTCAATACAAGTGCAACACTTTATATTTATGTTGCATTAAATAC
>CALESE010000161.1 GCA_937907205.1 uncultured Romboutsia sp.
TGTTAACTTATTTAATAGTTTTTATACCTTTATTATTAAGTTCGTTTACTATATAGATGTATACCTTTTAATACTGGTAAAAAAGAAATATAACTAAGAATTAGTAATAAATAATATTATTTTTTAATATGGTATAATTAATTATATAAATAGAGTAAGGAGCTTAATATTAAATATATGATAAGAAAATTAGAAACTAAAGATATTGATAAAATAATGGATATATGGATAAATAGTTCAATTGATGGTCACAAATTTATTGATGAAAAATACTGGAGAGATAATTATGATACCGTAAAAAATGTGTACATACCTATGTCAGAAGTATTTGTATATGAAGATAATAATGATATAAAAGGATTTATAGGCATATTAAATAATGAGTTTATAGGAGCTTTATTTGTTGATAAAAATAGTCAAGGATTAGGTATAGGAAGTAAGTTAATAAATTATGCATTTAATAAATATAATAAATTAAATTTAGCTGTATATAAAGATAATGAAAATGCAGTTAAGTTTTATATTAATAAAGGATTTAAGATAATAAATGAACAACAAAATGAAGACTCTGGATTTATAGAGTATATAATGGAATATTTGCAATGATTGTATGTTTGATTTTTGGATTGAATATATTAAAATGAAAAGGAGACAGAATATGAGAATATGCAAAACGTGTGGGGAAAAGTTTAGCTTCAAACAAAATTTAAAATCTATTTATAAAAGAGATGGTAAAATAGAATGTAAAAAATGTAATTCTATTTTCGTTTTAAAAAAAGAAAATGCATTCAGATGGATACTAGATTTTATATTAATATTTATAACGATTAGTATTTCAGAAAAAATAGGTGGAATAAAAGGTATTATTATAGCTTTAGTAATAGGATTAATTAGAGTGTTTATTGATTTGAATTTAGATAATCGTTATACATTAAAATGTGATAGGTAAAGATAGTTTATACACTATTAATTTTTATAGAAATGGCTAGTTATTGATAATAATTTCAATAACTTTGGCCATTTTTATTTATTATATTAATATGGCTTATATAATAAATTTAAAATTATGTTAAAATTATACTTAAGTTTATAAAATATTATAAGGAGGTTATATATGAGCGAAATAATTAAATCAAGTAGAGTAAAAGGCATAATGTATATTATAGCATCAGCATTTGGTTTTGCACTTATGTCAGCTTGTGTAAAATTAGCTGGAGATCTACCTAATTTTCAAAAAGTATTTTTTAGAAATTTAGTATCAGCAGTAGTAGCTTTATATTTAATAATTAAACATAAAGGGAGTTTGGTTGGAAAAAAAGAAAATAGAAAGTTATTAATTTTAAGGTCAACATTTGGAACATTAGGAGTTATATTAAATTTTTATGCTATTGATAAATTAGTTTTATCAGATGCAAATATGTTAAATAAATTAAGTCCATTCTTAGTTGTAATATTATGTGCAATATTTTTAAAAGAAAAAATAAATATGACTCAAATGAGTTCTATAATTATTGCATTTATAGGAGCATTATTTATTATAAAGCCAACATTTAGTGTTGAAGTTATACCTTACATTGGAGGATTAATGGGAGCAGTATTTGCAGCATCTGCATACACTTGTTTAAGGGCTATAGGTAATAAAGAAGAGTCTTATACAATAGTATTTTTCTTCTCTATGTTCTCGTTGGTAGTAACATTACCAATATTTTCATATGTATATGAGCCAATGCAACTATCTCAATTAATTTATTTACTTTTAGCAGGTGTATTTGCAAGTTTGGGGCAATTTGGAATAACTCTAGCATATAGATTTGCACCGGCAAAAGAAATATCTATATTTGATTACAGTAATATAATATTCTCTGCTATATTAAGTATATTTGTATTTAATCAAATGCCAGATATACTAAGTGTTTTTGGATATGTAATAATATTTTCAGCAGCATTTTATATATTCTTATATAATAAAAAACTAGATAAAATAGAAAAGGAAAAATAAAAACACCGTATAATCAATATATTATCAGAAAATTATGTAAAAATATAGACTGTTATTTAAAACGTTTTTAAGTTATTATCATATTAATAAGAGAGATACTTATTAGCATAAATAAAAACTTTATTATCTATATTTGCTTAGATAATATTGTGACTATTAGATATTGGAGGGAAACCATATGAAAATAACAATAGTTTCAAAAAAAGTTGAAGTAACAGATGCAATTAGAGATAAAATAGAAAGTAAATTTTATAAGTTAGAGAAATACATAAATAAAGATACTGAAATTAATGTGAAAATAGATGTGAAAAAGAGAAATCAAAAAATAGAGGCTACAATATTTACTCAAAATGGAACAATATTAAGAGCAGAAGAATCTCAAGAAGATCTATATTCAGCAATAGACTTAGTATGTGATAAGTTATATAAGCAAATGAGAAAGTTAAAGACTCAAATGATAAGAAAGAATAAAAAGAATGAGAGTATAAGATTTGAGAATATAGAAGAATATGTTGCGTGTGATAGCGAAGAATATAATGATATAAAGAAAATAAAGAAATTTAAAATAGATAAACCTATGACTTCAGATGAAGCAATATTCCAAATGGATTTATTAGGACATAATTTCTTTATATATAGAGATATAGATACAGAAGAAATTAATATAGTATATAAAAGACACAAGGGATATGGTCTTATAGAACAAATATAAAACTAATAAAACGAATCTTAGATTTTAAGATTCGTTTTTTACGTTTAATAAAACTATTATTATTCAAAAAACTGAGTATAGCCTATAAAACTTAGTTATATCAATGTGCTATGTTTTAGGCGTAAAAATATTTTGAGCAACTTACGAAGTCGTTGACCATATGATGGAATCAAATTTTAATAAAAAGAGTTTGAATTAATTTAATATATATAATAATATTGTTGTATAGAAAATTAATTTAAAACGAATGATAAGGTGTGGATAAATGGAAGATTTAATAAAAGCAATTGATGAAATAACTCAAGATGACATTATAAAAATAGTTATAAGTAATAAAATAAATAAAGATGTTGAATATAATAAAATAACATTTGTATATAAAGAAACTAATAAAAAACAATATTACCAAATAGAAAAATATACAGATAAACAAGTATTTCATGAGAATATAGATAAAACTGATTTAAAAAACAAAGTATTAGAATACTTAGAATCCAAATATAAAAATTTAGCAGCATGGTCGACTAACACAACTTTTGACTTAAAGATATCTAAAAAAGGAAAAGTATTCTTAGGTAAAAAGAAAAGTGATAATGCTAAGTTTGTTAATAAAGGTCATAACAAAGAAAAAAATTATATTCTTAAAGAAGGAATGATAATACAACCTCTTATAGATTTAGGTGTATTTACAAAAGAAGGTAAGGTTGTTAATTCAAAATACGATAAATACAAACAAATAAATAGATTTGTTGAAATCATAGATGATGAAATCAAAAAGAATGACTATAAAGAATTAACTATATTAGATTTTGGTTGTGGTAAATCTTACTTAACATTTGTACTTTATTATTATTTTGTAGAGATAAAAAAAATAAATGTAAAGATGATAGGATTAGATTTAAAAGCTGACGTAATAAATAAATGTAATGAAATAGCTAAAGCATATAATTATGAAAATCTACATTTTGAAATTGGTGATGTAAACGGATTTAAATATAATAATAAAGTAGACATGGTAATAACACTACATGCATGTGATACAGCTACTGATTATGCTTTATACAATGCAATAAAGTGGAATAGTAAAATGATATTTTCTGTACCTTGTTGTCAACACGAATTTAATCATCAAATGAAGGCTGAGTCTTTAGATATACTTACAAAGTATGGTATAGTTCAAGAAAGAGTAGCTGCATTAATGACAGATGCAACTAGAGCTAATTTACTTGAAAGTGTAGGATATAAAACTCAACTTTTAGAGTTTATAGATATAGCTCATTCTCCTAAGAATATATTAATTAGAGCATCTAAATCAAATATATCTAAGGAAAAAAGAGAAAAATCATTAAAAGAAGTTGAAACTTTAATTCAACAATTCAACTTTAAACCTACATTATTTAATTTGTTAAAAAATGACAATTTAATATAGAAAAGAGACCTTATAAATAAATCTTATAAGGTCTCTTTTCTATATTAAAAATAGTTATAACTATAAAATGTTAGCTTGAATAATGTTAAAAAATAGATTATGTTTTTTACAAAAGTATATTGTATACAACATACTTTAAGGTTATAATAATGTATATTCAAATTTACATACGGGGTGATTACAATGAAAAGCTTAAAAGGAACGTTATTTAATTTAAAAAATGAATTATCAGGATTAATAAATACAATGTTAGTATCAGAAAGAATAAATAGTCAAAGATGTGTAGCACAAAATATAGATACAACAAAAACAATAATAGACCATAAAGATGAAAGTAATGAATTTTCTCAAGAGGATTTAAATAGTATGGGAAAAGAATTACGTTTACTAACATCTGAAATAAAGGGAATAGCAAAGACTATATTAGTATCAGAAAGAATAAATAGCCAAAGATGTGTAGCGCAAGATATAGATACAACAAAAACAATAATAGATCATAAAGATGAAAGCAATGAATTTACAAAAGAAGATATAAAAGAATTAGCAGATGAAGCTAAGGGTATAGTGCAAACTATATTAGTATCAGAAAGAATAAATAGTCAAAGATGCGTAGCACAAGATATAGATACAACAAAAACAATAATAGATCACAAAGACGAGAGTAAAGAAATAGAAAAGTCTGATATACAAGGATTAGTAACTGAATTAAGAGGATTAGTAAAAATGATGTTAGTATCAGAGAGAATAAATAGTCAAAGATGTGTAGCACAAGATATAGACACAACAAAGACAATAATAGATTATGAAGAAAAATAAAAAGGATTAATCCTTTTTATTTTTTTATATGGATTATTAAGTTTAGGGGTAGGCAATAATCTCAAATGGTATATTTAGACTTACAATAAAATATAAGCAACATAAAATTTTTAATAGTAACAAATAATTAAATCTAAACATAAGATGGATAGGTCTTAAATATATAGGTAGGTGAGATTAATGAGTAATTTTATAAAAGTTAAAGGATTTGAAGACAAAAAATATAAAATATGTATATCTATCAAAGGAAGAAGTGAAGAAGAGATTAAATCTAATATATTAGATTTAGATATTAATGAAGTTGATTTAATAGAGTGGAGAGTTGATTATTATAAGGACTATGACTCGATAGAAAAGGTAATAGGTATATTAATTATGATAAAAGATAATATAGGTGACATACCACTTATATTTACATTCAAAAATAAAAATCAAGGTGGAATAAAAGATATTACTATACGATATTATATAAAATTAATAAAATCAATAGCAAATATTAAATTAGTTGATATTGTAAATTTAGACTTAACTGTAGATTATGGAATTACAAGTGAATTAACTGAATTTCTTTATAATAAAAATATAGAGTCAATATTACCTCAATACAATTCAGATTATAATTTATTTGAATATAAAATTATGAATGTATAAAAGAAAAGGTATTATACTTTTATTTTTACAAATTTTAATTATTAAAATTTAGCAAAAACAAAAAAACAAATGTTAAAATTAAGTATAAATGTTTAAGGAAGGTACTTAATAACATGAAAAATATAGTTGAA